>QMPO01000367.1 GCA_003648625.1 Bacteroidota bacterium | reverse complement strand
CGCGCATCCTCGACCGGCTAAATGAAACATTCCCGAAACTGAGAAGGATTTCAGCTTATGCCCTGCCCAAAGACATTCTATCCAAAACCGATGAAGAACTCCGCCTGCTGGCCGACAAAGGATTGAAACTTCTGTATGTAGGCATCGAAACGGGGGATGATGAGTTGCTGCAACTGATCGATAAGGGTGAAACTCATGAAAGCACTTCTCAGGCACTCATCCGTGCACGCCGGGCAGGTATCAAACTTTCGGTGATGATATTGAACGGGCTGGGAGGCCGGAAATATTCGGAACAACATGCCATCAACAGTGCCCGTATAGTCAATGAAATACAGCCGGAATATCTTTCCACGCTGGTGTTGAGTTTTCCGTATGGTGTAGCGCATTTCAAAAAACGTTTCGGGGGTGATTTTGAAGAACTGACCAAAATGGAGCTGATTTTGGAAATGGGCAACTTTCTCAGCGGGCTGGAACTGGAAAGCACGGTCTTTCGTAGTGATCATGCTTCCAACTATCTTGTTTTGAAGGGGATACTTAACCACGATAAGGATAAGTTATTAAAACGCATTGCCAAAGTACTGGAAGATCCTGACCACAGTAAGCTGCGACCTGAATGGTTGAGGGGGCTTTGATATTTACTGAAATTATCAGGGAACTTATTGTCTGCAACAAATTACCAAATCCTTATCTTTGCGCAAAATTCAAGAAACCGTGAGTGACATAAAAAACTTTGTTGAAGAATTACGCTGGCGCGGGATGATCCACGACATGACGCCGGGAACGGAAGAGCAACTGCAAAAAGAGATGACCTCTGGCTACATCGGCTTTGACCCAACAGCCGACTCGCTGCACATTGGCAACCTGGTACCGATTATGCTGCTGGTACATCTGCAACGTGCCGGACATAAACCTTTTGTGCTGGTGGGCGGTGCAACAGGACAAGTAGGTGACCCTTCCGGTAAGACGGAAGAGCGGCAACTTTTATCCATCGAAAAGATCAACCATAACCTGGAAGGACAGAAAAAACAACTGATGAAGTTCCTCGACTTTGAGCAGGGTGACAATAATGCCGAAGTCGTCAATAATTATGATTGGTTTAAAGATTTCAATTTTCTCGATTTCATACGGGACGTGGGCAAGCACATCACAGTCAACTATATGCTGGCTAAAGATTCGGTAAAGAAACGACTGGAGAGCGGTATGTCGTTTACCGAATTCAGCTACCAGCTGGTGCAGGGTTACGACTTTTACTGGCTGTACAAAAACAAAAACGTCAAACTGCAGTTAGGTGGTTCCGACCAGTGGGGAAATATACTGACCGGAACGGAACTGATACGCCGGAAGTTTTTTGCTGATGAACAACAGGAAGCAGATGCTTATGCCCTCACCTGCCCGCTGATCACCAAAGCTGACGGGACGAAATTCGGAAAAAGCGAAGGCGGCAATGTATGGCTCGACCCCGAAAGAACATCGCCTTATAAATTTTACCAGTACTGGCTGAATGCCTCTGACGAGGATGCCGAAAAATGGATCAAATACTTCACGCTGCTGCCGAAAGAAGAGATTGAAGAGATCACAAAAGAGCACCGCGAAGCTCCCCACTTGAGGTTATTACAGAAAGCGCTGGCCAAAGATGTTACGGTGAGGGTGCACTCGGAAGAGGATTACAATATGGCTGTCGAAGCATCGCAGATATTGTTTGGAAAAGGCACCACTGAAACATTGAAGAAATTATCCGAAGAAGTGCTGCTTTCTGTTTTTGAGGGTGTTCCGCAGTCGGAAGTATCGCGGACGGAGTTTGAACAAGGCATCGGGTTGCTCGACTTTCTTTCGGAAAAAGTGGGCGCCTTCAAATCAAACGGCGAAGCCCGCCGCATGCTGAAAGACAATGCCGTTTCTGTCAATAAGCAAAAGATCAGGGACGACTACGAGATAGGCACCAAAGACCTGCTGAACGATAAATATATCCTGGTACAGAAAGGTAAAAAGAACTATTACCTGGTAAAGGTTGTGTAACTGCTTCCCTTGCTTCAGAGACACCACTGAAACAGGTGTTTTTTTATTTCCGGTTTTTAACAATTGCCTGTGATTAACTCATTGTCCGGTTGCCTGTAAAATCAATCTCACTAACCTAAATTTACAGCGGACAAACAAGAATCACCTGTGGTAAAACAAGCAAAGAACGAACTGGACGCCCTCATCAGCCTGATTGACGAGCCGGACCGGGAGATGTACCTGACCATCAGGGAGAAAATATCAGGCTACGGCAAAGAAGCTATCCCCAGGCTGGAAGAAGCCTGGCTGCATTCGGAAAACCCGGAAAGTGCCGAACGTCTGGAACATATTATTGACGAAATCCGCTTCAACGACCTGTACCACGAACTAAAAAGCTGGGCAGATTTTCAAAACAATGATTTATTAAAAGCCTTCCTGCTGATTTCAAAATTCCGCTTCCCTGACTTAGACGAAGATAAATATATATCTGAGTTTGAACGTTTGAAACAGGATGTGTG
>QMPO01000366.1 GCA_003648625.1 Bacteroidota bacterium | reverse complement strand
GTTTTCGAAACGCATTCTCAGTTTCTCATTCCGCTCTTTTATCGTCATATCTTTCGGGTGCATCTGGATGTATTGCACTACTTTACCAAACACTTCCGATTGAAAATAAGGTGAGTCGCTTTTGGCTGCAAATGTACCGGTCATGTAACCGTGTTTCAGTGTCAGTTTTTCAAAACCAATGGTGCCTCCCAGCCAGCGCAAACGTATTGCCTGTAACAAATCGGCAGTTTCTTCAGGGAGCGGTCCGAACCTGTCTTCCAGCTGCTTTTCAAAAACAAGCAATGCTTCTTCGGTTTCCACATTGTCTAACTCTTTGTATAAATTCAACCGTTCCTGAACCGTTGCTACATAATGTTCCGGTATGAGAAGTTCCAGGTCAGTTTCCAGCTGACAATCGGTAGCAAATTTTTTCTCAAGTTGTTCTTTGGTGAACAGCTCTTTAAATTCAGTTTCTTTCAGTTCGGCCATCGCCTCATCCAGAATTTTCTGGTACATTTCAATACCTATTTCCGAGATAAACCCGCTTTGCTCAGCCCCCAGAATATTCCCTGCTCCGCGGATATCCAGATCGCGCATAGCAATGTTAAACCCGCTACCCAATTCGGCAAATTCGGAAATAGCCTGTAAGCGTTTTCTTGCTTCATTTGTTAACGTCGTCAATGGCGGACTCAGCAGGTAGCAAAATGCTTTTTTGTTCGACCTGCCTACCCGGCCACGTAACTGGTGCAGGTCGCTCAGCCCGTAGTTCTGCGCATCGCTGATAATGATGGTATTGGCATTCGGAATATCAAGGCCCGACTCAATGATGGTAGTTGCCAGCAATACATCGTAATCACCATCAATAAAGTCGATCATCACCCGTTCCAGCCTGGCGCCTTCCATTTGCCCGTGCGCCACACCGATCCTGACACCGGGAACAAACCGTTTCAGCATGTCGTACACTTCCATGATATTCTGTACCCGGTTATGCACAAAAAATACCTGTCCGCCACGCGACACTTCGTAGGTGATGGCATCGCGGATCACGTCCTCACCAAATGAACGTAATTCTGTCTGTACGGGATACCTGTTAGGGGGTGGTGTGTTGATGATCGACAAATCGCGCGCCCCCATTAACGAGAACTGAAGTGTGCGCGGGATCGGGGTTGCTGTCAGTGTAAGCGTGTCGATATTCGAACGGGCTTTTCGTAACTTTTCCTTGGCCGACACCCCGAATTTCTGTTCTTCGTCAATTATATAAAGCCCCAGGTCTTTAAAGTCTATATCCTTGCTCAGCAACCGGTGTGTTCCGATAAGGATGTCGATTTTTCCTTCTTTTAACCTTTCCAGAGTTTCTCTGATCTTTTTTGTGCTTTTAAACCTGTTGATGTAATCCACCGTTACCGGAAAGTCTTTCAGCCGTTCCGAAAATGTTTTATAATGCTGCAGTGCCAGAATAGTGGTGGGCACCAGTACGGCCACCTGCTTGTTGTCGTTTACTGCCTTAAAAGCTGCACGAATGGCCACCTCTGTTTTGCCGAATCCCACATCGCCACACACCAGCCGGTCGGCCGGAAACGATGATTCCATATCTTTTTTTATGTCTTGCGTGGCTTTCATCTGGTCGGGCGTATCTTCATAAATAAATGAAGCTTCCAGCTCATTCTGCAGGTAAGTGTCGGGCATAAATGCAAATCCTTTGGCGGTTTTCCGTTCGGCATACAGTTTGATCAGATCGCGCGCAATATCTTTTACCCGTTTCTTTGTCTTCGATTTAAGTTTGTTCCATGCATTTGAGCCCAGTTTGTTCAAAACTGGTGGCGTGCCTTCTTTTCCCACGTATTTAGCGATGCGGTGCAGGGAATGAATACTTACATACAACAAGTCATTGTTTTTATAAATCAAGCGTATGGCTTCCTGCTTTCGACCGTTGTTGTCAATGATCTGTAAGCCATCGAACTGCCCGACACCGTGATCGATGTGCGTGATGTAATCGCCCGGTTTCAGATCGTACAGTTCTTTGATAGACAAGGCTTCTTTTCGGCCAAAACCCTCCCGCAGATGAAATTTATAATAGCGGTCAAATATCTGATGGTCAGTATAACAAAGAAGCTTCAGTTCCCGGTCAACAAATCCTGCACTTAAACTCAGCGTTAAAGGTGTGAAAAGTGTTTCCTCTTTGGGAACCCCCTCCACACGGACATCTTCAAAAATAGCATACAAACGTTCTGTCTGCTTCGGGTTGTCTGATAAAATATAATTTACGAATCCCTGTTTTAGTTTTTCAGCCAGATTGCTAATTAAGAAATCGAATTTTTTATTAAAAGCCGGTTGTGGTTGCTGGTCAAAACTGATTACCCGCGACGTTTTAAAATGATTTGTTCCTCCGAATTCAATTGTTTTAAATGGCTGTACCTGGTCCAGAAATTTTTTTCCGCTGATAAACAGCGTGTCGGGTTCAGCTTGTTTCAGCTCTTCACCAAAACGTTCAAATGTGTCTATGGCTTTTTCAAATTCTTTTTCAATACGTTCGGCT
>QMPO01000365.1 GCA_003648625.1 Bacteroidota bacterium | reverse complement strand
CCGCGAATTATCGATTTTGCCAATATTCTGAAACATAACTACGTGGAGCTGGCAAAAACACTGAAGCTGATCCTTGAACTTGGGAAAGAGGCTATGGGTACGGCCATCGAAATTGAATATGCTGTTGATCTTAACCGCGACAAAGAGGGAAAGGCTTCCTTTTATCTGTTACAGATAAAACCGCTGATCAGCAGTATGAGAGGTTGTGATGTGGACATGAAAAGTGTGAAGAAGAAAAACATCATCCTTTTTTCGGAGAAAGGTATGGGCAACGGTTGCATCGAAGATATGTACGATCTGATCTATGTGGATCCGGAGCATTTCGACAAAAGTAAAACGCCCGAAATGGCGCAGGAAATAGAAGAATTCAACGATGAAATGACTGAAGCCGGTAAAAAGTACATTCTTATCGGACCCGGAAGGTGGGGAACTCGTGACAGATGGATCGGTATTCCTGTTAAGTGGTACCAGATTTCGGGTGCAAAAATAATCGTGGAAACCAGCCTTGATGAATTTCCTCTGGATGCCTCTTCCGGCTCCCATTTTTTCCACAACGTAACAACGATGGATGTTGGCTATTTTACGGTGCAGCAGGAAATGTCGAAAAGCTACATTAAATATGATATTCTGAAAAAACAGGAAGTTGTCCGGCAGGGGAAATATTTCACCCATATTCGGTTTAAGCAACCTGTGTGCGTTAGAATGGACGGAAGAAGAAGGGTGTATGTCATCTACCTCAAATAAATGGTACGGCCATCGCTCCTATTAACCAGAGCGATTACGGAAAACATTTTTAACTGAAAGCGAGTGAAATTTCACCCGCAACCTGTTCCTCTGTTTACCCTGTTTATTCGTGAAACTCAATTTTCAAAAACGTAGTGCATTGAAAATATTAGTTGAACGAATCCCGATAGCGAAGCGTATCGGGATAAATGAGTAAATACTCCGGTGCTCTGCATCGATCAAAAAGAAAATCCTATTTAATACCTCGTTAGCTCTGCTGCGAGGTAGTTCATTCTTTCAGTCGAATACATGTTCGTTTAACAAGGTATTTACTTGTCCTTTCCGTCATTTCATAACGACTTCTGGTCTTCATATCCAATTAGAATTAATATAAATTAAAAAGGTAATTTACTGATCTACTGAATGTAGAATAAACATCACTATGCTAATTAATTAGAGGATATTTTATTTTCTAAATTTGCGCATTCTTTTTTAACAGGAAAAGTAATTCAAACACTAACATAAAAGGCATTATGAGCAAGATACTCGAAAAAGAAATCTTTTCAGAAAATGTGGTAAAACTCGTTCTTGAGGCACCTGAAATTGCCCGGTCGCGTAAGCCCGGACACTTCGTCATCATAAAGATCGGGAAAAAGGGAGAGCGCATTCCGTTAACAATTGCTTCTTCCGATGCAGAAAAAGGCACCATTACGCTGGTGATTCAAAAAGTTGGAGTTACTTCCAGCAAACTGGCCAATATGGGAGTCGGGGATGAAGTAACCGATGTTGTGGGGCCTTTGGGTGAAGCAACGCATATAGAAAAAGTAGGTACGGTGTTGTGTGCCGGCGGTGGTGTGGGTGTAGCTCCCTTGTTGCCTATTGTCGAAGGCTTTAAAAAAGCCGGAAACAGGGTGATCACTGTTTTGGCGGCTCGTTCCAAAGACCTCATCATCCTCGAAGAGCAGATGCGGGAATATTCCGATGAGGTGATCATTATGACCGATGATGGTTCGTATGGAAAAAAAGGACTGGTGACGGCGGGAATGGAAGAAGTCATCCAGCGTGAGAAAGTAAACTTGTCGGTGGTGATCGGTCCTGCGATTATGATGAAATTTGCCGCCCTTACTACCAAAAAATACAACATTAAAACATATGCCAGTCTCAATACCATCATGGTAGACGGAACCGGAATGTGCGGCGCCTGCCGTGTGAGTGTTGGCGGACGGACAAAATTTGTATGTATTGACGGGCCGGAATTCGATGCCCACCAGGTGGACTTCGATGAAATGCTTCTGCGCCTTGGTGCATATAAAGATCAGGAACACGAGGCTTACGAAAGATATTTAAAAACTGCTGAAACTGTATCATAATGGAAAACATATTAGAATATTTAAAAGAAGAACGGAGCCAGGAGTGGAGAGCTGAATTGCGCAAGAGCATGAAAGCTAAAGAGCGTACCAGCCGCGAGCGGGTGAATATGCCTGAAGCAGACCCGGATCAGAGGAATAAGAATAATATGGAAGTCAACTCAGGTCTTCCGCAGGAAAATGCCATACTCGAAGCACAGCGTTGTCTTGATTGTCCCGACCCGACATGTATGAGTGGTTGCCCGGTGGGTATCAATATCCCTAAATTCATTAAAAAAATTGAAGCTAAGGATTTTCTGGGCGCAGCAGTTGTGTTGAAGGAAACCAACGGTCTTCCGGCAGTTTGCGGTCGTGTTTGTCCGCAGGAAAAACAGTGTGAGGCATCGTGTTTTTATACGATAAAACTGAACAAACCAGCGGTCGCCATTG
>QMPO01000364.1 GCA_003648625.1 Bacteroidota bacterium | reverse complement strand
GCTGCTGAATGGCTGTAACATTTCTTTTGATTTTACGCCGTGTGTCCATACCACCAGTTTGTAATGGAATATTTTTCTGAGCAAAAACAAGCACCAAAACGTGATATAGCTGAGGGAGAATTCTGTAATGACAACGCTTGGTCTGTATTTCTTTAGTATCGGCCTGACACATTGCCTCATAGCCGTTGCCGATCTGCCGAAATACACCCTGGGCAGCACTTCATTCGGGAAGTCCAATTCCTGTTGCTCCTGCAGGGAAGCTCCTTTTCTGGCCCGGCTGTGGCACACTACAATCCCCAGCTTTTCGTGCAGCTTTTTGAACAGCGCCACCCGGTAGTGGGGGATGAGGCGCTGGAAGAGAAGAATGTTGGTTTTTTGGGGCATTGTGATTTTAGGTAGATTTAAGTTTGTTGTTCAAGATTGCGTTGGTCTTTTTTAATTCAAATTCCGGTTAGTTGTTCAAGATTGCTTCGGCCTTCTACGAAGGCCTCGCAAATTACGTGTTTCATAGGTTTAATTTAACGTATAACAATTCCCTGCTAATCAGGTTATGAAACACGTGAATTGCGAGGCCGTAGGCCGACGCAATCTTGTCCAACGCCAGGGGCTTATTTTTTTATTACCTCCCTATACCTCTCATGAAAAAACTCCACAAACCCCTCCCACGAAGCTATCTTAGCCGCTTCCGGTGCCTGTAACGCTTTGCGGGCGAGGGATTCCGGGTCGCTCAGTATGTTTTGCAGGCAATGGGTAATGGACACCGGATCATGCGGATCGACAGAATAGTACACGTCTTTGTCTTTGATCAGCTCATAAGCTCCCGTGTTTTCCGTAAGTATGACCGGCAGTCCGCAGGCCAGGGCTTCGAAGTAGGAAAGCCCCAGCGTTTCCTTGAAGCTGGGTTGGATAAATACATCATAGGCCGGCATGAGTGCAGGCAGTTCTTTGTTTTCAATGGCTCCTTTAAAATGGACGATATCATTCAGGTCCCATTTCGTGACCAATGCTTTCAATTCACTTTCCAGTGGGCCAGTTCCGTATATCGTGTAATCTATTTTTTCTTTCTCCGGCAGGCTGCCCACAGCCTTGATAACCGCTCCCAGATTTTTGACCGGCAGCAAGTTACAGACCGACAGGAGCTTTAGTTTTTCCCTTTTGCCCGTAAGCGGACGAACGTTTTGTTTCTTCTCAAAAAAATACTCCGCTATGCCCAGCGGCACCACCTGCACCCTATGTATCCCTTTCTCTTTCATCCCTTCCGCCATTTGCGGGCTTAAGGTGATGACCTTGGCTGCATTCTCAATGATCTTTTTCACCCAGCGCAGTGAGTAGCTGTTTTTTAAAAAACGTAATTCCTGCTGCAGGGTTAAAATATATGGAATACCGTACTTTTTGTGTAACTGGTAAGCGATCATCCCATCGGGAAAGAGGTAATGGGCGTGGATGAGGTTACAGTGGCTGATGTTTTCCTGTTCTACTTTGTTTTTGTTGTGCCAAAACACTCGTGATGAAAAAAAAGTATGAAGACTGCTAATTGACCCCACGGATACATAAGGCCAGATTGTAACAGGAATGTCGCCCGAAGTGTATCTGCCTTTCCGGCATAGCTGCCTCTTCTGCGTCCAATATTCTTTTCTCCCTTTAAACGGAATAAATACCTCCGGAAGAAAGGAAACCGGTTTGATGATCTCCATCTTCGCTTTGTATCTACCCATGTACCGAGTTACAAATTGCTGCACATAAGGGTTCTCCATCGGAGAATCCTTAACAGGAAAAATAGAGGCTATCTGGAGGATTCTCATTTTACAATTCCCCGCATCAAGCGGACTGGAAGTATTATTATTTCTGTAACTGAAATCAATAAAGAAAATATTTTATGGGCAAAAAGAACATTGTCGTTTTTTAAAACTTTTTTCCAATATTTTCCAATGATTTTAAAATTAAAATACGGGTACCCGATATAACTCCTGGTAATAATTCGAAAACCTTTGTTTACTAATAGAAAAGAAACATAGGATTTGTGATCTCTATTTGTTTTCTGAAGTAATCTTTCGTAAACGATGAACCTGCGGGTTAATTTAAGTTTGGTTGTTGCAGCAGCATTCCATTGTGATAAATGTACCCGGTACTGTACCAATGGCTCTTCTATAAAAAACATATTTCCGTTTTCCAGTATCCGGTACCACATCAGTGCATCTTCTGAAAAACGCATATCTTCTTCAAACCCACCCAATTGCTGTATGATGTCTTTCCGGCAAACAACCGAAGAAGTGGGAGCTTCAAATCCTTTATCAATTACCCACCGGAAGGCATTTTCCTGAAAACCGGGACGCCCTGCTCCATATATCCCAAACATAGGATTGTGATCTTTTGTCCCTCCTCTTTCGGTAATGAATTCTCCTGTTTCATCTATAACTTTTGTCGGACAATAAATAAGTACCAAATCTTTTTCTTCAACCTGTTTGATGGCTTTCTGTTGTTTTTCGAGTTTCTCCGGCAGCCAAACATCATCGGCATCCAGAAAAGCCACCCATG
>QMPO01000363.1 GCA_003648625.1 Bacteroidota bacterium | reverse complement strand
TGACGCCAAAAAATGGAACAGCGTAAGCGCCGGAGCCACCATGATTCGCAGTATTGCCGAAGACGGAGCGGAGCTGGCCATTAATATGCTTCCACCTGAGTATCTGTATGCGGGGGAAACTACCGTTCCCGTTTACTTTGAGTGCGGCGAGGATGCCGAATACATCTTTTCATTCGAAGGATTGGAAAGCTTTGATAACGAAACGGAAATCTGGCTCGAAGACCTGACGGCCGGAGCCGACTGGGTAAATATTTCTGAAGGTGACTACACTTATTTGTTCACCGCCTCTCCCGGCGATGTAAAACACCGCTTCAACATTCATTTCTTCGGCCCCACATCTGTTCCCGATCCCATAAGCGGAGAAGATGGAAGAATCCTTATTTACAGTGCCAAAAATGAGGCGTATGTGGTCAACAAGTCGGATGAAATCATTAAAGAAGTGGCCATCTTTGATATGCTGGGACAGGAAATTCTGAGAACGGACGTACCGGCACAGCTAAGCACCCATAAATTTCATCTGTCGGACCGTACAGCTTATTATGTGGTACGCGTGCTGACCGACAAACAGGTACATACAGGAAAAATATTGATTTTAAAATAACCACAAAAACAAGAAATAATAATTTAAAAACGAATAAACAAACAAAACCATGAAAACAATCTTTACAATTCTGACAACGGTTGCATTGCTTACAGTTTTCTCACTCAACGCCCAGGTGGCTATCAACACCGACGGCAGTTCGCCTGATGGCTCTGCCATGTTACACATTAAATCAACTACGGGTGGAATCTTAATTCCAAAAATGACCCTGACACAAAGAAATGCTATTTCTAGCCCGGCAACAGGTCTTTTAATCTGGCAAACTGATAACACGCCAGGGTTTTATTACAATGCAGGTACTCCTGCATCTCCCAATTGGATAGGCCTTGAAGAAGAAAGTGATGACTGGACTACAACAGGTAACGCAGGAACAAGTTCAGCTACTAATTTTTTAGGCACAACCGATGCTGTTCCACTACCTATCAGAACAAATAATACGGAAAGAATGAGGATAAGAAGTGATGGTATTGTGTCTGTTAACTCAACAGGAGCTTTTACCGGTAGTACTTTTTACTCATTGGCTTCCGGTAATGATGATGCCGTAGATGCTAGTGCTAACGGAACAGGGGATGCTGTTTATGGCCAGCAAGCGGGAGACGGAAATGGCGTACACGGTTATGCTGATGGTACAGGAATAGCTGTTTATGGGTATCAGGCCGGCTCTGGATATGCTGTAATGGGGTATAACGGAGGAACAGGTTCTGGTATATATGGAGCAGCTGATGATGATCAGTCTTTTGGTATAATAGGAGCCAATTTTGCAAATACAAATAGTGGGGAGTCTGTTGTTGGAATAACTGGTGGAGCAGGAAATAATTCCGGCACAACCACGGTTGTGTCTCTAATTGATCACGAAACAGGTGTTACAGGCACAGGAAACGGACAAGGCGGTGTTGGTGTTGTTGGGTTTACATTTAATTCATCAACTTCAAGCAGTGAAATGGCCGGTTTCTTTGAATCCGATTTTGATGGAGACACAGACACACATGATGGTCCAACTGTGTATCTGGCCGGTTATGACAATACAAACAGCAACCAATATGGTGTTTATGCTTATGTACCTGACCAAGACGATAACTCTGTTGCCATTAAGGGAGTTTATACTGGTGGAGGTAATTATGATGCAACCGGAATTATCGGTGATGCTAGTAGTGCAAATAGTTATTACGGTTATGGTGTAAAAGGTTATGGAGATTACATAGCTGTCTACGGATATGAAACAGGTACTAATTATACTACAAACTATGGAGTATACGCTAACGGAGATATGGGGGCAAGTGGAACAAAATCATTCATGATTGATTATCCATTAGATCCTGAGAACAAGTACTTAAAACACTATTCTATAGAGTCTGACCAGGTATTATTACAATACTGTGGTATAGAAACTTTTAATGCAAATGGAGAGGTTGTTGCTCAACTTCCTGAGTATTACAGTGCCATTAACATAAATGCATCCTATCAACTTACAGCTGTTGGAGCTGCCATGCCTGATTTATATATTAAACGGAAAGTTGATGAAACAAATACTTTTGTCATTGCCGGAGGTGTTCCGGGTAAAGAGGTATCCTGGTTGGTAATCTCTGAGAGAAATGACCCTTATATGCAGCACTATACCGATCAAAGGGATAACATAATCGATAAACCTGAAGAGGCAAGAGGAAGATACCTAATGCCTGAATTATACGGACAATCTGAAGAAAAAAGTATTGACAGATACTTAATAAATAATCGAAATTCTTCGTATGAGAACCCGAAGGTTATCAAAAGAACCATCGAAAAAAAGGAAAAGGACGTTAAACCAAAAGAAGTAATAGAAGACACGGAAAAATAAGCACGCTTTCTTTTTTGTTCGTAAAGGAATAAAGGTAAACGTTATTTATTAACATCGGTCTGTCAATTTTATTTTATTTTTGCCCCTCAAAAGAACCAGATGGTTC
>QMPO01000362.1 GCA_003648625.1 Bacteroidota bacterium | reverse complement strand
TACGGTCTTACTAAAATAGGAGGTGCCTTTGGCGGAGGGACACTGGTTGTATATGACACCGAAAGCGGTGTGCTTACAAATATTATGGATTTTGAAGATACAGCGAAAGGTAAAAATCCTCTGGGAAGCTTAACAGAAGCAACCAATGGCAAGCTTTACGGCATGACAAACAGGGGTGGAACAGCTCATAACGGTACACTCTTCGAATTTGAAACCGGAACAAACAGCTTCGTAAAAATACTGGATTTTAACGAACCAGTTAATGGCAGTGAGCCTTATGGCAGCTTGTTACAGGCCAATAACGGCAAATTATACGGAGTGACCGAGACGGGAGGAACAGCATTATACGGTGTTTTGTTTGCCTTCGATCCGTTTACATCCACTTATACCAAACTTTTGGATTTTAATTGGGAAAACGGAGGGACATCAACCGGTAATTTAATACAGGCCGATAACGGCAAACTGTACGGGATGGCCTCGGAAGGCGGAGCCAATGACTACGGAGTGCTTTTCTCTTATGATCTGTCGACAAGCACATACACGGTGATACTGGACTTCGATGGAGACAACAACGGAGCCTATCCGTACGGCAGTTTGCTACAGGCCAACGATGGAATGCTCTATGGGTTGGTATACGAAGGAGGCCTCAACGGTGTTGGTGTACTCTACACCTATGATCCGGCAACAGATACCTATACCAAAAAGCTGGACTTCAGTGAAGAAGATGGTCGTTTCCCCTATGGCGAACTTATTCAGGCCGAAAACGGAAAACTGTACGGCCTTACTTCAAGCGGTGGTGCGCATAGCTCCGGCGTACTGTTCGAGTTTGACCCTGCCACAGACACCTATGTCAGAAAAGTTGATTTTAACCAGGATGACGATGACGGAAGATTACCCCAGGGGAGCTTAGTGGAGGCTCAAAACGGAAAACTGTACGGGGTGACCTATCGTGGTGGTATAAACAGTGACGGAACGCTTTTTGAATTTGATCCGGCCACCGGAATCTACACAAAAAAAGTTGATTTTGAATCTACAGCTACCGGAGCGGACCCTTACGGAAGTTTGTTGGAGGGTGCTGACGGCAGATTATATGGCACAACGGTAGCGGGGGGAATCTATGGCAACGGCGCGCTGTTCGCATACGACCCTGTTTCCAATACGATAACAAAAACACTTGATTTCGACATAAGCAACGGTAACAAACCTTTTGGCAACCTGATCAGGGTGTCGCTGGTTATCGATAAGGTAAACGAACCTCCTTTTGCTCAGGATATAAGGGTCTATCCCGTTCCTTCCAGTGGAGCCGTCAGCCTTGATTTGGGAACCGATTACCGCAACATGCAGATTAATGTAAGAACCGCCGACGGCCGGCTGGTAAACAGCTACGGCACACCGACTGATGAGCACATAACTTTAAACATAGAAGGCAGCGCAGGGATCTATTTTATCGAGATCATCTCCCCTGAAGAAAAAGCCGTTTACAAGGTGGTGAAGCAATAGGATAGCGATCGCTTGTATCGTTTCCGGAAGTACTTTTATAAATTAGTTTAATTTTACCGGCGAGATATTCTATGTCGGTAACCTAAACATATAGCTGATGAAGCAAGAATACGAAAAGTACCTGAAATATATCGGAGGAGTCCGGTTCTGGATTATTACCATGGGCGTTATTATTGCGTTTACCGCACTCAAAGAAGCCAGCGCGGTAGTAAATATGATCTTACTGGCCATGCTGATTACAGCAGTCAGCCTGGCACCTCTGGCATGGATGAGAAAAAAAGGTATACCTTCCACACCGGCAATACTTATCATCATTATTGCCGTGATCGCCCTGATTGGGTTAACAGGGCTGGTCATCGGGTCTTCGGCAAATAACTTTGTACAAAAATTACCGCTCTACCAACAAAAGTTTAATGTCGTCTGGGGACATTTTTCCGAATGGCTCACCATGCATGGCCTTATGGAAGAAGGCATGAACCCTCTTGATGAAATAAACCCGGGAAAAGTATTGCCCTTAGCCGGCTCTTTCTTTGCCGGATTCGGCAGTGCCCTGGGCAATATGATCATCGTTTTTATTTTCTTCATCTTTATGATATTCGAAGCGGAATCGTTCGGCAAAAAGATGCGGTACATCTCTCCCGAGTCGTCTGAAAATACGCAGGTAACGTTAAAAAGACTAAGGAGGTATTTCGGTATTAAATTCATTACCAGTCTGGCTACGGGTGTATCCATAACCATCGCCCTGCTGATTATCGGGATTGACTTTCCGGTGCTCTGGGGGTTTCTGGCCTTTATCCTAAACTTCATTCCGAGTATCGGTTCGTTCATTGCCGCCATTCCGGCGCTAATCCTCTCCTTCATTCTTATCGGTCCGTGGGGCATGCTGATAACGGCAATCGTTTATTTTGTCATCAATATGGTTATCGGCAACATTATCGAGCCCCAGCTGATGGGGAAAAACCTGGGCATCTCACCCCTGATCGTATTTGTTTCGATGATCTTTTTTGGATATATTCTCGGCCCGGTAGGTATGCTGATCGCCACACCGCTGATGATAGTC
>QMPO01000361.1 GCA_003648625.1 Bacteroidota bacterium | reverse complement strand
GCTTCGGTGTTGAATATCCTTTGAAAATTACATCAAACCACAACCAAGGCACCGGAACCGTTTGTATCTGCCACTGTTAGGTTTACCACAGCGTGAAATAACTCCGTCAGTGTATACCGTGGAAGTGTGTTTAAAGTAATTTTTCCATTTCAAAAATAAAAATAATATGTCAAAGAACGCTGAACGAGTCAAAACAATTCCAGTTGCTTTGGTCCCTCGGGCAGAGGTGTGCTTTTTTTACCCCAAAAATTCATAATGTCACCGTACTGCTTATCGGTTACCTGTAAAATGCTCACCTGCCCCCTTTCGGGTATAAACCCCTTTACTCTTCTTACGTGTACTGCCGCACTTTCCTTACTGGCACAATGCCTGTTGTACACCGAAAACTGCATCATACCAAAACCGTCTTTCAACAGGTCTTTGCGAAACCGGCTTGCCGCTTTCCTGTCTTTTTTCAGTGTTACAGGCAAATCAAAAAATACAAATAACCACATAATATGATAGGCATTCAGCCTGAGTTGTTCCATTGTTTTGTACAGGTACTTTTAATTTTTCATTAATCCATAATATCTTAATAAATTTTCGGATATACTATTTTTTTAGTTTCTCCGGTGTAACAGCGTGACAGCGATGCAGTTGTGTTAGAAAGCGCAACCATCAACGGCCTTATCTGTCCGCCAATTTTAACATCCGCTGTAAGTACGCCGACCAATTTCATTTTTATTTCAGTAGTTAGTTCATTTATTTCATGTAATGTATACCAAAGTTCATATACCAGGCTATCAACAAAAGGACGGTAAGGTTCCATAATGTCATCGGCAAGACAGAAAGCGTTGTAACGATTGTGATGATGAATACCGAGGGTTGCCAATAATCCGGAACCCGTCAATGCCCTTGCTACAGCCGCTCTTAAAACAGCATAAGCGTAATTCAACATATTATTAGGCGGATCGCCGTATCTTTCCCTAATGAAAGAAGCGCCAAACAATTCAGGCCAATATGCCCTTGCGGCCGATCCTTCACGGTTTTCGGCATCTCCGGTTTTAACATTTGTTGCAAAGTATGCCACTTTTTTAAAATCCTTTCCCAACACTTTAAGCAAACCTGCCTGATTGTTTATCTTGGCTTCAACTGTTTGCTTCCATAAATTCTTTTTTAACGGAACACTTGCTTCAATCTGGTTACTGAACAATTCCTGCTGCAAATGGTGTCCGTTTAAGTTAAGCAACATGGAAGCCGGGTGATAAGTATTGTTGCAAAAAACCACAGCAACATTATTTTTTACCAGTTCGTCAAGCAAAGGCAGACTAATGCTTATCTGCTGGTGTTCCAGAACTACGAAACCCATATCTTCAACAGGTACTGTTTTTATTTCCCCCGTATCGGTCAACTGAATGAGCATCTGCTTGTCCTTAACAGATAAACGACAAGGATTGGAAAAAAAGAGAGTTCGTTTGAGCATGTTTTACTTTTTACGAGTTAATCTTCCAATAGGAGACAGTGTAAAATCAAATCCTTCAACCAATGCATTGAATTGGTTATGATTCATTTTTCGTTGAGCTTTAAATTGTTCAATGATTTGAAATTTACCATCTTCTACCTTTAATTTTGATGCAGGAGATGCTTCTTGATGAAAACGTAATACAATCGTTGCATACTCATCAACCTTTCCTGACTTCCTTATAATGCGCTGATTACTAAGCCCTATTATCTTATATAACCTTCTTTTAATATCATTTTTAGAAATACTCCATACTTCATCTGGTGAATTTTCCCATAAAATTACCATCGTTCCAATTTTTAGAATTGATTTGAGAGGCAAGTCAATACTACCAGATATCTTTTTCCGCGGAACTAAACCTTCCACACCTTCAATTCCCTGTTCCTTTAAAAGCTTTTGAACAGAATACTTATAAAATGATCCTGCTTCAAGATTATTTACAATTTCAAAATCTCGTTTTATCTTTCCCTTTTTGTCTTTACCTTCGTATATTGCCATTAAATAATTACTATCATTGACAACATGAACAAAATGTTTATATTCTTTTTTTGATAAATCTCTATTTTTCTTTTCCCATTTTAAAGGATTCTTTACTACTGTTTTACATCGTACCTTTTTAATCCTAATTCCTTTCTCTTCATTCATCCAAATGGGGCTGTTTATTGCCTCTTTAAAGCTTTTTCCTTCACTGATGAATTTATGTAGCTGATGGATTATTTTTTCCTTAACTGATTTATCGATAATAACTGATAATTGCTGTATATCTTTAAATCCATTTGTTCCTCGGGCATCATATTGTAAAAATCTCCTTTTTACGTAAATAATCTTACCATTTTTATTAATAGCACCATATATCCCAGCCTGATGTAAACTCCCTCGTACCGTATCACCGCTTTGGTATATGATTTCACCCTTTACATTGTATTGGATTTTTCCCCGTTTACGCAGTTTCTTTTTGGTTTGTTTGGGTAAAACATCAGGTGTATAATGAGATATTAAAACTTCGTTTTCCACTTCTTTAACATCTTCCGAAAAGGTTGGCCAGGGTTTTTCAACAGATG
>QMPO01000360.1 GCA_003648625.1 Bacteroidota bacterium | reverse complement strand
GCAGAATTATTGTCAGACATCCTGACAAGGGGACATCTGACGGAGATAACGTGGATGAGCAATGGACAATGGATATTGTTTACGGCCCCGACAACTACCGGCGGACAACTACGCTAATTCGTAACCGGGAAGTGGTAAAATCAAAACTTTTTGTTGGTGGCAAACTTGAAGTGGAAACCGATGCCGACGGCCAAAAACGCTACCTGCATTACATCAGTGGTGGCGACGGACTGTGTGCCATTTACGTAACCGGTAACGAAAACGACAAAGGAGCCGTATTTTACATCCTGAAAGACCATTTAGGCTCATTGTATGCCTTAACGGACGAAAACGGAGATATAGTAAAATACAACGGCCAGCAGCAGGTTTATAGCTTCGACCCCTGGGGCCGCCGCCGCAACCCAACCGACTGGACGTTCAACAATGTGCCCGATGCTAACAATTATCTTATAGACCGCGGTTTTACGGGCCACGAACACCTTGACGAGCTGGGCTTAATAAATATGAATGGCCGTATGTACGACCCGGTCCTGGCCCGCATGTTAAGCCCCGACAACTTTGTGCAGGCCCCCGGCTACACCCAAAACCTCAACCGCTACAGCTATGCGCTGAATAATCCGTTGAAATATACCGATCCGGACGGGGAGTGGATAAATTTGGTAATTGGGGCTGCAATTGGTGGTGCCGTAGGTTACATTTCAGGAAGAGCAGCAGGTTTAAGAGGATGGGATTTAACTTATTATACCATAGCATCTGCCGGAATTGGTGCTATTTCCAGTGGCATTGGTAGTGCAGTTAGCAGCTCAATAAGTATTGGCACATCCGGCTTTCTTGCAGCGGGTATCACTTCTGCTGCCGGTGGCTTTGCCGGTGGTTTTGTGGCAGGGGCAGGTACAACCGCTCTTAATAATACAATGTTCGGGCAAAGCAATAACATTTTGACGGCCGGATTAAAAACAGGCGCTATTGCTGCCGGAAGTGCTTTTGTACTAGGGGGTATTTCAGGAGGGATTTATGCTAAAGAGCATGGTGGGGATTTTTGGACGGGAGTTGGAACTCAGGATGTTAATGAAGTGGTGGCTACAGAAGAAACTTTAGGCAAAAGTTGTTTTGAGGATGAACAAGCTATGAAAAACTACATTAAATTAAAAAATGGTTGGGTTGAAGGAAAATATGGTATTCAAGATATTGATATTGACGACATGTTTTTATTTGAAAATTCTAATTACACGTATTTTAGAGCTAATGATGGTATTATTTACAAAGTTCCTAACTCAGGAGGAGTTTCAACGAGATTAGCCGGATTAACAAAAAGTATACAAAAAAGTGTTTTTACAAGAAATGTCAATATTTATATGTCTCCTCATAATTCGTTATCTTCATTTGTTCATACTTTGAATCATGAATTTATCCATGCTTATCACAATGTTTCCGGATTGTGGTTAAATAAAGGAATTGGTAACCAGTTTAGAAATTATACAGAATATTCCGCTTATACTTATTCTTTAGAATCTGGTGTAAAAGGAGCATCATATGGTTTATCAATGTACCATTATAATGGTCCGCTTAATATTTACAATTGGCCTAATTATCTTATATTAAATCCATAATTTACATTATTATGAAAAAAATAATAGTAATAATCACCTTAATATTAACTGGTTTTAACCCAATGTTTAGTCAAACTATTAACCCTTTTGGTAGCTACACAAATTTTGACAATAATATATTTATATGGATTAAAGACACTAACTATTATGAAATTAGCAAGGCTGTTGTAAATGACGATATTGATACAAATAATATATTGCACCATAACTCAACCGTAGGACCATATGAGATAATTAGTCGTGGTAATATCAAAATAGATTCCTCTAACATAATTTTATTTGACACGTTGACAAATACAAGTATTAATCTTGTTTTTATTTCCGAGGAGAAGTTGTTGTGTATAAATAGTATAGGTGATTACTTAAACAATGGAGACACATTATATGTAATGCAAAAATTAACCCTTATTCCCTCAAATGGTAGTCGTAAACTAAAATATATTGGGCATTGGAATCAAGGAAAAAAGAATGGACTATGGATGTTCTTTTATAGTAATGATTCTATTGTTAGATTTTATTATAAAAATGATACCATTATAAATATTATTAAAACGAAAAGTTGGTAATCTACGATCCCCCACTGTTTTAAGTCTTCCTGCCCGGCCAAAGCACAGGCAAGACTTGGGGCAAACAAAACCCCAAAAAGCGCAGCCCCGTACTGTACTTTTTTAATCTGTCGGCCCAATTTTTGGAGAAGGCTACACCTCAAACAGACAGAGTCTCAAACCTGCTCATCTCTGATTTTGGTTACTGAAATATGTTAAATTTGTTGTATAAGCCGAAAATATACCCCAACTGGCACCAGTCTTCCCGCCTGGTAGGAGTGAGAGCATGACTGGTGCTGTAGCAAAACAAATCCATTACCTAACCGGCCCAACCGGCTTATTCGCTATCTTTACCATCGAAAACGGAGAAGTGGAAACATTAAACTACATACTGAAAGACCACCTCGGCAGT
>QMPO01000359.1 GCA_003648625.1 Bacteroidota bacterium | reverse complement strand
GAGGTAGAGTTTGGGCATTAGTTGTTCAAAATATTATGATGACAGCAACAACCGTGTTAGCCTTTTGGATTTATGATCCTTGGAAACCAATCAGAATTTTTAGATTTAAAGCTTTAAAATCTCTTTTCTCATATGGTAGTAATTTAATGATTGCTGCTATCATTAACCAATTGTTTCATAATATTTACTACGTTTTAATTGGAAAATTGTACAGCCCAACTGCCCTGGGATACTACTCCCAGGCAAATAAAATACAAAGTATTCCAAGTTCTAAAATCCAACAGGTAATGAGGAAAACCACTTTCCCTGTTTTTGTATCACTTTCCGATCAAAGTAAAGAGCTTGAAAATTATTTTTATAAACTATTTAAAACTTCAGCGCTTATTAACTTCCCGGCTTTACTGCTGATAGCGCTCTTATCAAAAGATATTGTAATCTTATTATTAACTTCTAAATGGGAACCTATCATACCTTATCTTGAACTTCTTTGTTATTCCTCATTATTTCTTCCATTTTTTGCCTTAAGCTCGAATGCCGTTTTATGTAAAGGGAAATCATTCCTGAATTTAAAAATTGAATTACTTAAAAACATTATTATAATATTAAATATTGTCATAGTTATCCGCTGGGGTATTTTAGGTTTGATAATTGGTCAAATAATAAATAGTATTTTGTTTTTAATTATCCACCTGATTGTTGTTAAAAGAATTTTACGTATCGACATATTTAAACTTTTACGAATTACCGGTCAATATTTATTAATTGGATTCACTCCTTTTCTGTTAATCAAATTCTTTATGAACATACATTCTTTTACACATCTTTTCAATATAATTTTATTTGGCTCTCTATACATAGCTCTCTATTACCTGATTGCTTTGGTCTTTAAGCTGAATAACGGCCTGACTTTGCAAACAGTGTATAATTTATTAATGAATAAAAAATAATTATGATAACTGTTATTACTACAATTGCAAATCCTACAAAAAGTGTCCGAATTCTGGCGAGAAAACTTTCAGAAAAAGGTTCACTAATAATTATTGGTGACAAAAAAGGCCCAACTTCCTATGATATTCCTAACGCGCAGTTTTACTCGCTTGAAAAGCAACTAACCCTTGATTTCAAACTTGCAAACAAATTACCTACAGGTCATTATTCCAGGAAAAATATAGGATATTTGCTTGCTATGCAACAGGGAGAAGATTGTATTTACGAAACTGACGATGATAACAAACCGAACGAATACTGGAAAGTACGTAACAAAAAAACTTCGTCATTGATTGCAGAAAACACTTCCTGGATTAATGTTTACAAACACTTTAGCAGTGAGAACATTTGGCCCAGAGGATTTCTAATAGACAGAATTACAGATTCGGAAACTATACCAAGGCATAATGGGAAAATCCAGGAAATAGAAGCTCCTATTCAACAGGGACTGGCAAATATTTCGCCTGATGTAGATGCCATCTGGCGCTTAACACGTGATCGGGAATTTTATTATGAAAGAAATGAGAGCATTGCTCTGCAGGAAGGCTCGTGGTGCCCGTTTAACACACAAAGTACGTGGTGGTGGAAAGAAGCTTTTCCATTGCTCTACCTGCCGAGCTACTGTTCGTTTCGCATGACAGATATCTGGAAAAGCTTTGTTGCACAACGCTGTTTATGGGAAATGGATTACAAACTTGTTTTTCATGCACCAGAAGCAGATCAGGACAGAAATATTCATGACCTGATGAAAGATTTTGAAGCTGAAGTGCCCGGCTATTTTAGCAATGAAAGACTAACTCAGGTTTTAGAAGCAACAAAACTCGCGAGCGGGATAGAAAATACTCCGGATAACCTGATCAGATGTTATGAAGCGCTTACCCGAGAAGGCATCTTTCCAAAAGAGGAGTTAACACTCGTAAAAGCCTGGGTTAATGATTTAAACCCGTTATTATTTTAAGATCAAAATAGTACCCTATAAACTACTAACTATGAAAAAAGTGATGATAACCGGTATTACCGGGATGATTGGGAAACATCTGGCAAGTGTACTTCAAAAAGAAGGATGTGAGGTGGCAGGTATTTCCAGGGCAACCTCATCTTCCAGATACAATACAAAAAAATTACCGTTTAAACATTATGCAGGTGATATATTGGATCATAAGTTTCTGAAAAAAGTCTGGCAAGATTGGCAACCTGATTTAGTTTACCATTTAGCAGCACAGGCATATAATGGCGAATCCTGGCTGGCAGAAGACACTACGTATGCCTTAAATATAACAGGCTCAAGAAATGTTTTTGAAACATGCCTAGAGCTTTCTCCCAAAGCTCGCATAATACCTGCCTGCTCAAGTGCAGAATACGGGTTTGTTCCTGATCATTTAATTCCAATTCAGGAAGACAACACTCCGTTACATCCAATAACTCCCTATGGTGTTTCCAAGGCCAGTATGGAGATGATGGCACGTCAGTTTCATCTTAACTATGGTATGGACGTTGTTTTACCGCGTTTATTTATCCATGTAGGCCCTGACCATCTACCTGTCACCGCACTTCAGAATTTCGCACGTCAGCTCGCTTCTAT
>QMPO01000358.1 GCA_003648625.1 Bacteroidota bacterium | reverse complement strand
CGCCGTTCTCGGTCTCTATACGTACAAGGTAAATACCCGATTCGTAGTCGGAGGTGTTCAGAACTACCTTGCTCTGGTTCACTTCTGAATCCAGTACAAGCTGCCCAACATAGTTGAGGACCATAATCCGTGTCATCTCCTGGCTCGAACTGATCGTTACCTGGTCGCGTGCCGGGTTTGGATAAACTATTGTTGACAGTGCCAGCGGATCGTCGATAGCGGTGACAAATACACAGACAAAGTCTTGTGATTCGTCAGGAGTCAGTGCAAAGTCTGACTCACACTCGTCGGTTTCGCTCATGTATACTGCCGTTACTTTGTAGCAGTATGTAGCGATCTCAACATCGGTATCGAAATAGCTGTAATCGGTTACACCTTCTTCAGCTGCTGTTGTACCAATCAACGCATAGTTGTCTTCACCATCCGGGCTTCTGAACACGTTGAAGTGATCCAGCGTACGTCCTGCTGAACGGTTATCCTGAGGATCTACAGTTACCACATCTGTGTAGTCTCTGCCATGAGCCGTCAGGCTGAAGCCTGGTGTAAGAGTCACCTGATCGTCGCTGATGCCAGCACCGATCTCGGCAATTCTTCCGTCAGGATACTGAACAACCGCACGGATCAGGTATGCCTCATTCCAGGCTGCCCAACCACCGGCGTTGTCATAATCCCATGAGCGGCCGTTGTCAAGACCTGCATCATAACCTAAGAAGGTTGTAGCGTTGATCGAACCGAAGCCCACCATGAAGTCGCCGTCAACCTCTACGTTGGATCCGGAGATATCAAGGCTTACCCAGTCTTCATCAACAGCTGTCATACTCTGGTTGAACAACTCGGTTGTTCCCGGCTGTGAGCCGGCCCAGTCAAACATCTGCGCATTGAAACTGTTGTCGCCTGCCTGGATAGTTGTGTAAAACTTCAACTCAAGTACCTGGCAAGGTCCTGCTGGAGACATATGTGTTGACATCGTGTAACCATTATAGGAATAGGCTCCTGTAGCCACACCGTTGTCATAGATCAACTCTTCGGTTCCGCCGCCGCCCGTAGGAGCTTCAGCTTCCCAGTTGATCATTGCACCGAACTCATCGCCTGAATTCCACAGGTACTCACCCGTGAGGTTGAACGGAGCATCACATGTGCGGTATACACAAATGTTGTCCACATTCCAGTTGATCACATCGAAGCTGTTCAATCCGGTAGCGTTGAAACGTACCATGAAGACACCTTCAAGCGCATAATCAGTAATTTCCACATGGTTGGCTGTGAAATCGAAGCTACCATCAGCATTATCGAAGGTGGCTACTGTATGCCATACCATACCGTCATATACTTCAACCAGCATCTCTTCATCGCCCGTAGCATTCCGGTCTTCCAGTGCCAGGTCGAAGTCTAACCAGATACGACCTTCGGTCATCATGTCAGCATTGAATGGTGGGCTGGTCAGCATAGAGGAATAGTCAGCGCCTGGATCCGGATCCCAGTTCCACTGGGCCGAAGGAGCATCGTTACCTATGGCATTTGTAATTTCCCAGTTGTCACCTGACGGTGTCCAGCCGTTAAACTCAAACGTGCCTTGTGCCCAGTCTTCGCAGAATGGAATGTCCATTCCCCAAACGACACATACTTCGTGCGGGCCTTCTTTCATCGATTCGCCGATTTCACCCGGGAATCCAAAGTCTGTCAGGTCGTACAAGGCGGTTACATCGTAATTGTAACAAGCCGGTATCAGGTTGTTATCTACATACATAACCCAGTCTTCGGTGCCTTCACCATCGTAAGGTACGTTGGCAATAAATTCACCTTTTCGGTATACGTTGAACGATAACAATCCTTCAGGTACGATGCCGCCACCGCCACCGCCAACCTGGCTGAGGCATAAGGCTGCAGGTTCGGTACCATCGGCATAGGCCGATCCGGTCCATTGCTTGATGTTATCCACCTGACCGATATAGTTAGGTGCATTCACCCAGTAAGATGAAGATCCCGTTGCTCCTACCTGTGTTACTGAAATCCAGAAATCTGTTTCAGTTGTGGTTGCAATCGTAGCTGTGTACTGGCGGATGTCTGCCAGTCCGAGCAGGCTCACGCCTGTATTCAGACCGTAAACTTCTGCCTGGTAAGCTGCAATCAATGATCCAGGTTCAGCACCGTCTTCCCATATGGCAATGTTGAAGGTCGGAACTGCAGGTTCTTCGTCAGGCAGGTAAACAAACCAGAAACGTACCGTATTAAACGATCCGGTCAGTCCGGTTACATGCTGATATACGATATATGGGTTTTCATTTGACGTGTATGCGTTGGTAGCATCGTAAGGATCAGTTCCGAATACGCTGCCTTCATCGCAATCCATATAGTCACGTGAAGCATTCCAGTTAGTTTCTCCAACTTCGACACCGCCATTTGTTAATAAACCAAGCTGATCGGCACCAACATGTTCAGCCGTACTGAAGTCGTGCTGTACCATATTGTCAGGATCCATAGCCATCGGTCCGGCCACCGTCATCGGCGGATTCCAGAACAAGGGTACTTCGTTGGTATTGTATACATACTCATCCATTAAGTTACGCGGCGG
>QMPO01000357.1 GCA_003648625.1 Bacteroidota bacterium | reverse complement strand
TATCTGGCCACCGTTAACCTGAAAGCTGAACCATCGGGCAGCAGCATTTGCTCCTGTACCAGGCCTTTTCCAAACGACCGCCGGCCTATGATTGTTCCCCGGTCGTTGTCCTGAAGTGCTCCGGCAACAATTTCACTGGCCGATGCCGAGCCGCCATCAATCAGTACCACGACTTCTTTGTCCTTAAGAACGCCCTTGTCAGTAGCAAAAGCATAATTTTTCGGACGGTGGAGTCCTTCGGTATAAACGATTAATTTTCCTGACGGTAAAAACTCATCGGCCACGCCGATGGCTGCATCCAGAAAACCACCCGGGTTGCCCCGCAGGTCGAGGATCAGTTTATTCATACCCTGCTTCAGCAAATCGCGTGTCGCTTTCCTGAACTCTCTGCTGGTTGTTGCCGAAAAGTTGCGCAGTTTAATATATCCGGTTTCATCATCTACCATGTAGGCCACATCCAGGCTGTAGGTAGGGATCACATCACGTGTAATAGTAAAATCGATCAGTTTGGGGATACCCCTTCTGAAGATGGACACTTTTACCTTTGTTCCTTTTTTCCCTTTCAGTTTTCGGACAGCATCGTTGTTTGTCACGCCAACTCCGGCAACGAGTGTATCATCGATCATCACAATCCGGTCGCCGGCCATCAGGCCCACTTTTTCCGATGGGCCACCCGGTATAGGGTTGATAACCGTGATCGTATCCCGTTCGATACGGAATGAAATACCAATCCCTTCAAAACTGCCCAATAAGTCGTCGTTGGTGCTATGAAACTCATCGGCAGTAATGTAAACGGAGTGCGGGTCGAGATCCTTCATCATCTCTTTAATAGCTGTTGTTTCAAGTGCCACATAATTCACCGTATCCACATAATTTTGCTCAATGTAGCCGATGATCTCATCTACCTTACCGCTGCCCGATGTATTTAACTGCAGCATTACGTTCTCCGAGTTATTCCGGGTCAGCACTGTGCCCAGGTAAACACCGGCCACCAGCACCAGCGAAAAAGCAATGGGTAAATAAATTGTATATCGTTTGGAATTGTTCATGGGTTAAAAGATTTAAGCGGTAAAATTATAAAAAAAGCTCTCCGGTGGGAGGAAAGCATTGGGGAAGAGTCCGGAACCGGGAGAAAAGCATAATTCAGTGCTTATTGATTAGCTCGCGGCGGCGAGGGAGAAATGTATATAAAGTTTCTGTTATCCGGTAAATAAACAGATATATATGTACCTTTATTCCGCGTATAAGGAAGTTAGCAAACATACATTGAAATATGACGACAAAAGAAAAAATTGAAAAACTTAAAGAGTTTAAAAACGAAAGACACTTTCGAGAATTCTTAATCGACTTTTTAAAGGAAAGTGGCTTTACGAACGTAATGCACACACATAGATATGGTAGTCCGGAACAAGGCAAAGATATTATCGCAAAGTATCCGCATACATTAGAGGGGGAGGACTGGTATGCTTTTGTTGTTAAGCTTGGGAGAATAGGTGGCGGAACTAATGAAATTGAAACTATTAAGAATCAAATAAAACAAGCATTTGAATACCCCTATTCAGGACCGGATGGAAAAAGACAGAAAATAAATAAAGTAAAAGTTGTAACAAATGAGAATTTCACTGGTGGCGCTCAAGACCAGTTGTCACAAAGCCCAGATTTACAAGTATATAATAATTTCAAATTTTGGTGGAATGAGAATCTGATTGAATTAATTGATGAAAACTATCCTGACTATTGGTTGCCCGGTGATGCATTTGCAAAAGAATATTCAAAATCATTCATAAAAAAACTTCAAACTGAAATTGAAATAAGAGATTTAACAATTCGAAAGATTGATGATAAAAAAGTTCAAAAATTACTTGATATTTTTATAGAACCAAGATTAACTACATCAGAAATAGAAGAAGATAAGAGAACAAAAGAAAAGATAGTTAAACAAAGGAAATTTAACCTAAATAATATTGAACAAATACAGGAGAACTTGTTATTCTCTGGCGAACAAGGCTCCGGTAAAACAAAAGTTCTAAATTCTTTGGCATGTCAACTTGGTTCTGCTGAACTTATCACAAAGAATAAATCAATCCCAGTAAGTATTAAAGCACCCGATTTTAAGGAAAATGCTTATCAAATCCATGAAACACTTCTGAAAGCAGTCAAGCAAAATTCAGGGCATTTCTTTAAAGACGATGTTTTCGATAATCTAACTCCGATAATTTTTATTGACAATTTAGACTTACTTAAAAAGGATGAAAAGGAGAAACTCATTAAAAACTTAAAAACTTATTGTACAGAAAATAGCACAAACTATGTTTTGACTTACAGAAAAAACGAATTTGAGTATGACAAAGAAATTAAAACAGTTAGAATCCACAATTTTAATGTAAAACAAATTGAGTCATTTATTACGAAATTTTTCGAGAGCTCTGACCGGGGGAAGAAATTTATAAAAATTTTAAAAGAAAGTGATATATTATCTAAACTACCTACAACACCATTAACTATCACCTTAATTTCTCTATTATATGATGAAAATAATTTTGAGATACCAGCAACTTTGAGTGATATTTATTTAGATTTTACAT
>QMPO01000356.1 GCA_003648625.1 Bacteroidota bacterium | reverse complement strand
GAATGGATGACAGGGACAGGTGTTTTATATTTAAAAGACCGGGCACCATACATCAGCACGGCCTTCTCAACACATGCCACTGTTCTTGGCCGGTCAATTGCCGGGAGCGGGCTGCCTCTTTATGCAAAACTGGAAGAGTATAACCCCTATTATGCTGCCCGGGATTTTCGTGTGTTGAGCAAACACTCGCTGGAAGCTACTGCAGCCCGCGAAGCGGACGTATTCACGACGGTAAGTGGTATTACAGCCAAAGAGTGTAAATATTTTCTGGGACGTGAGCCCGAGGTGATCACAACCAACGGATTTGAGGAAGATTTTGTACCCAAAGGAGCGGGATTTAATAAAAAACGAGCCTCAGCAAGGAAAAAAGCACTTGAAACAGCCAAAGCCATTACCGGAAAAGAGTATGCTGACGATACATTGTTGGTGATTACCAGCGGGCGCTACGAATTTAGAAATAAAGGAATTGATCTGTTCATCAGGGCATTGGGAGCAATCAATAAATTAAAAGATCTTCAACGGGATATTCTTGCTTATATAACTATTCCTGCCGATCACCGGGGACCTACAATCGTGTTTAGGGGCAAGCAGAAAAGGAGTAATTACCTGACCCATAAACTGAATCATTTTGAACATGATGACATCCTGAATGAATTAAAGAACCAGGGAATTGGTAATGACATGAACGACAAGGTTCATGTGATTTTCGTTCCTGCCTATCTGAATGGTAACGATGGGGTGATCAATCTTAATTATTATGATTTTCTTATAGGCCACGACCTGTCTGTTTTCCCGTCGTACTACGAACCCTGGGGATATACACCGTTGGAGAGTGTCGCTTTTAAGGTACCCACCCTTACTACCGACAAAGCCGGTTTTGGCGACTGGGTAAGTCGTAATTTCAAACTTAAAACGCCATCCGTTGCCGTCATTGGACGGGATGAGTCGGACGATAACTCCGCTGTGCACCAGATCAGGGATTTTATTAACAGTTTTGTCATTTCCAAAGATCATGAAGCTGCCAGGAAAGAAACAACAGAGGTAGTTCAAAAAGCACTCTGGAAGTCGTTCATCAATCATTATTACAAAAGTTGGGAACTGGCGTTACAAAACTCAGCTTCGAGAAAAACAGTTCTTCCTAAAATTGAAAAAATAGAAACCCGGGTTGTGGAAGCCCAAATTCAACCCGATCGCCCCGAATGGAAAAAGATCATTGTCGAATCGCCCTTAACCACCAGCAAGCATCCATTGAAAGAGATCGCCTTTAACCTGTGGTGGTCGTGGAACCCGGAAGCTGTAGAGTTATTTG
This sequence comes from Bacteroidota bacterium, assembly GCA_003648625.1. GTDB lineage: Bacteria > Bacteroidota > Bacteroidia > Bacteroidales > F082 > UBA4459. The sequence continues at coordinate 1,283 of QMPO01000356.1, read as the reverse complement.
AGAGCATCAATCCCGACAGATGGCGCGAAGTGGGATACAATCCGGTCCGGCTGCTTGAATCGCTATCATTAGACGAAATAGAAAAACTGCTGAGTAACAAGAAATTCAATGACCGGGTAGATAAAGTCTATGTGAAATTTCAAAACTATCTGAAAGCCGCGGATAAGAAACCCGATAAACAGCTTGCTTATTTTAGTATGGAATATGGATTACAGGCCAGTATCCAGATATACTCGGGCGGACTGGGTATATTAGCCGGCGACTACCTGAAACAGGCCAGCGATTCAAACAAAAATTTAATTGCCGTCGGATTGCTGTACCGACAGGGATATTTCAAGCAATTCATCAATTATAAAGGAGAGCAAATTGCAGAATACAAACTTCAAAAGTTCACGCAACTGCCACTCGCTCCTGTCAGGGATGAACACGGTGAGTGGGTAAAAGTCAAGATCGCCCTCCCCGGTAGGCCCGTAACGGCAAAAGCATGGAAAATCGACATCGGCCGCATACCACTTTACCTGCTGGATACAGACATTACTGAAAACACACCGGAGGACCGGACGATCACCTACCAGTTATACGGTGGCAATAATGAACACCGGCTGAAACAGGAAATGATACTCGGACTTGGCGGAGTTCGGCTGATCAATGCATTGGGCCATTGTCCGGATGTTTTTCATCTGAATGAAGGGCACTCGGCATTCAGCAGTCTGGAGCGGTTGAAGAACCTGATGGACCGTGAAGGGCTTAATTTTGAAACAGCTGCTGAAGTAGTCAAAGCTTCTACTTTATTTACCACACACACACCTGTTCCCGCAGGTCATGATACTTTTGAGGAACACCTGATGAGGGCTTACTTGCCCCATTTCAGTGAGCATTTTAAAATCAGCTGGGACGAGTTTGTCGGACTTGGCAGATTCAATCCGCATAACCCGAACGAAAAGTTCTCAATGAGTGTGCTTGCATTAAAGCTGGCACAAGAAGTAAACGGAGTGAGCAAGATCCATGGAAAAGTTTCACGTGATATGTTTCAGCCTTTATATCCGGGCTATTACAGCGATGAGCTTCATATCGGTTATGTAACTAACGGGGTTCATTACTTCACATGGACCGATAAGATATGGCAGGAATTGTACAAAAAAACCTTCGGTGATGACTTTATTTACCATCAACCCGATACTTCTTACTGGGAAAAGATCTATGACGTAGCTGATGAAATTGTCTGGAAAAACCGCCTGGCACTGAAAATAAACCTGATCAAGGAGATTAAAAGAAAACAAAAG
>QMPO01000355.1 GCA_003648625.1 Bacteroidota bacterium | reverse complement strand
GCCAAAACAACAATCGAACGATCTTTTAACGCCTCATAAACCGGCAAGGCTATGTCGGCGTACTCTTCGTCAGAGCTACAAATAACTACAATGTCAGGTTTGGTTTTTTTAGCTGCATTTATTCCTTCTTCAACAGTAGTAAATCCGGGATTGTCGGCAATATCAAATCCTGCCACTCCAAAAAAGTTACCTGCAAACTGCGAACGGGCTTTTTGCATCGCCAGATTGCCATAGGTAAACATCCAGGCAACAGGTCGTTTGTGTTTTAGTGCATATGCATCTGTTTTTAGCCTGATTTTTTCAAAAGCTTCAGCACCGCGATAGGGTATAAGTAGTTCCGGATTATTCTCAACCGTCAGTGCTGCTGGTTTTATACCTGCCGGATCAATGTGTTCCGAGATATTTGGGTACTGGTTAGTGCCGAGCAGCGACATTTTTCGCAGGGTAATATTGCTGTTTTTCTTTTCCGCCTCATTACTTACTCGTTCCTGAATAAATCCCTGTTTGAATGCTTCCAGGTAGCCGCCTTTTTCATCAACCTGGAGGAAGAGTTCCCAGGCTTTTTCAATTAGTTTTGTTGTCAGATTTTCGACGTAATAAGAACCGGAGGCCGGGTCGGCCACTTTATCGAAGAAAGACTCCCCTTTTAAAATAAGCTGCTGGTTGCGGGCAATACGTTCTGAAAATTCATCTGGCTTTTCAAATACTTCATTAAAAGGCAGTACACTTAACGAATCAATACCTCCCAATATAGCCGACATTGATTCTGTAGTGGTTCTCAGCATGTTCACATATGGATCGTACAGGGTTTTATTCCACTCTGCGTTTGAGCAATGGATAAAAGTTTTTGTTTTATCAGCGTGGCTTACCCCGTACGCATTCACCACTTTCGACCACAGAAAACGGAAGGCTCTGAACTTGGCAATTTCCATGAAATAATCTGATCCTACAGAAAAATGAAACCGGAAGCGATGTGCCACATCGTCAATATCGTGACCGTTTTCGGTCAAATGAGTCAGGTAATCGGTGGCCATAGCCAGTGTAAATGCCAGCTCGCTGACAATTCCGGCGCCTGAATTTTTAAAAATGGTTCCGTTCACCGTGAGTAGTTGGAAGTTGGGCAGAAGCCCGCCTGCAATGAATAGTTTACTCATTGTTTTATAGTCTTCTTTTTCCGAAAGGTAAAACGTTCCTGTTGTACTGTACCTGCTTAACGGGCAAAATTCCAGCGAGCCTTTTACTTTGTCCAGATCACGGTTGTATTTTTTAACAAGATGGTCAATGACCTGAATAATGGCATAAGGATCGTCACAGGAAAAATTTAATTCCATTACATCCGCCCGGATGTTGTTTAGCAGACGTTCCACTTCTTCTTCACCCGGAACATGGCCATCCGGGTAGATAATACCGAAGGAGTCAACGCCTTTCATCCGAATATCCAGCAGTTTGGCATTTGTCGTGTCAGCATCTTCCACATGCACGTCCTGCCGCACAAGCCACATATTCCCCTTCGTTTTATTCCCCCTTACGTATGGAAAGTTGCCGGGCAATACATTACGGTACGGGATATTCGCCAGATCTTCAGCACGATAAAAAGGTTGTACGTCAAAACCTTCGTCTGTTTTCCAAACGAGTTTTTTATCATAGTCCGCCCCTTTCAGGTCTTTGATAATTTTCTCCATCCACTTTTCGGTAGAAACAGGCGGAAAGTCAGTGAAAAGTTTTTCTTTTTCCATATATATGTTACTTCTGATTCGAATTGTTGCAGGGCAGCAAAATTACTTTAAAAAGTGGTATATAAAAGTACAGTGTTAAATAATTAACAATATTTTTAGATTAACTAAAAAGACTATCTGTTATTATAAATAATACTACCCCGATGATAACTATAATCCTGGTTTTAAGTGAAGGATCCTGTCAGCCGGAAGTTTACTTTTGTCCATCTCCTGAACTTTGTACTTACCCTGCACGAACAGTACAGCCTGATCATCATAGTGCCGGCTCATCACATTTCCTGACTGACCGGTAGGAATAACCGAGAGTGCTTCTTCGGGCCGGGCGAAATCTAACAATAACCTCATAGCCGGGCCCGACCTGATATTATACGGTCCATGCCCACTGTAGAGAAAATTCTCTTTGTCCACCACTTCATTACCACCGCTTTTGGCAAAAGGCCCTACATTAAAAACTTTATCAAAAGGTTCCTGCCTGCCGACAGGATGCACATGGGTAAGTGTGTGTAGTTTTCCCCAATGCCAGTTGTCCGGGCTTTCTCCAATGTTTTCTGATAAATCATCCATTGCAAGTTGCAGCCCTTCCCGGAAAAGCTGGTTCCGGCTTTCTTTTTCTTCTGTGTTTATATTATCCCACCAGGGAGAATCTTCATTAAAAAACAGGGTTTCTATTGAAGACCTTAACGTAACGGAGTTCACAGTTTTTTTAAACTGATCTTCACCCAGTTCATCTTCCATGGCCAGTTTAAGGATATGATACAACATGCTTGTGTATATGGTTGCTCCGGTGCTTTGCACATCGTATTCCCCGTTCCACTCCGTAAGTCTATTCATTGCCTGCATATAAACAGGTCCTTTGCTTTTTATTTTCTCAATGTCTGTATATC
>QMPO01000354.1 GCA_003648625.1 Bacteroidota bacterium | reverse complement strand
TGGTACCATGATGTCGGAACCTTTACCCGTGGATGTCAGTACGGGAATCAGGGCAATGATAGTGGTGGCTGCCGTCATCATGGCCGGGCGAACCCGTTTGCTTCCTGCTTCTATAACAGCATTTCTTACATCGTTCCTCGTCTGTGGCATTCTCTTATCGAACACCTGATTCAGGTAGGTGCCCATAATCACCCCGTCGTCTGTGGCAATGCCGAACAGGGCGATGAACCCCACCCACACGGCCACACTCATGTTGATGGTGTGCATCTGGAACAGGTCACGCATGTTAATACCTGAAAGGGAAAAATTCATGAACCATCCCTGACCGTAAAGCCAGATCATCAGGAAGCCGCCTGCGAAGGCAACGAAGATGCCTGTGAATACCATGGATGAAACTACGACCGAACGGAACTGGAAGTAAAGGATCAGAAAGATCACGATCAACGACAAAGGAATAACAATCAGCAACCGCTTGGTAGCCCGTTCCTGGTTTTCGTAATTTCCGGTGAACCGGTAGGTAACGCCTTTGGGAATAATCAGCTCACCGCGGTCAATTTTTTCATTTAGCACTTTCTGGGCATTTTCCACCACATCTACTTCGGCATAGTTTTTCAGCTTGTCGAAGATCACATAACCCACAAGGAAAGTGTCTTCACTTTTAATCAGTTGTGGTCCGCGGGTGTAGATAACATCTACCAGCTCACCCAGTGGTACCTGTGCACCTGCCGGTGTGGGTATAAGAATGGCTTTCAGGCTTTCAGGGTCATCGCGGTATTCGCGTGCATATCTCACACGGATTGGGAAGCGTTCGCGCCCTTCCACCGTGGTACTGAGTGTCATGCCGCCGATGGCGCTGCTCAGCACGGTTTGAAGGCCTTTAATGGTCAGTCCGTAGCGGGCAATAACATCTCTTTTTATCTTCAGTTCAAGATAAGGCTTTCCCACAACACGGTCGGCAAATACAGAAGCTGCCTGCACACCTTCCACCTCTCTGAGAATATTTTCGATAGCCATACCGGTTTTCTCGATGCTTTCCAGGTCGGGGCCGTAAACTTTGATACCCATAGGTGCCCGCATACCGGTTTGCAGCATCACAAGTCTTGTTTGTATGGGTTGTAATTTGGGAGCCGATGTAAGGCCGGGAATTTTTGAATTTTTTACGATTTCCTGCCAGATGTCATCCGGTGAGTTGATGTGTTTCCGCCACTGACGAAAATATTCACCGTTCTTGTCTTCCACGAGGTCCTGTTTGCTGATGCTGCTCAGGTTTCCTGTTTCAGGATCAAACGCACCCCCGTTTCTTAGGACGTATTTGCCTTCTTTATCCATTTTAAACCGTATCCTGTGTCCTTTCTCATCCAACATGAATTCAGGTTTGTAATTGATCACATTTTCGTACATGGAAATCGGTGCCGGGTCAAGTGCCGAATTTACACGGCCCCATTTTCCGACAACACTTTCCACTTCGGGAATGGAGTTGACTTTCAGGTCGAGCATGCGGATCACTTCGATATTTTCCTGAACACCTGAGTGAGGCATGGTAGTAGGCATCAGCAGGAAAGAGCCCTCATCCAGTGTGGGCATAAACTCTTTCCCAAAGCCGGGAAAGGTGGACGACAGGGCTTTCCAGCCGCTCGTTTCTTTAAGGTCAATACCAGCAACGTTAAATCCTTTATTTACAAAGCCGAAAATATTGTTAAATCCTGTCCAGGTTGTAATACCCAGCACGATAAAGAAAATAGGGATGGAAAGAAATTTCCATTTATTGTTGAGTGCCCAGTTAAGGATAGACTTGTAATAATGAACCACCGACATGAGGATGCCGAGAACAACTACAATAATGGCTGCCACAAACAGGAAATTGATAAGAAAGCTGTTTTGTGTGCCCATCGGCATCCACAGGTGTGTAAGGTAATAAACCACTACAATGAGTGTCAGCGCGATGTTGATGTAATTCGTATATTTTTTCTGATCTTCTTTCCATAAAAATTCCAGCAGATTATTGATACCTACCAGTATCAGGATGATAGCTATCCATGACCCGGAAAGTATCATCAGAGCAATGGAACCGGCAATCAGCAGACTGTTCCAGAAGATGCGGGTCTTCTTCCGGTCGAAACGAATGGAAAATACAAGGTTGGCCAGAGCGGGAATGAATAAGATACCGATGATAAAGGCGGAGATCATGGCAAACGTTTTGGTAAATGCCAGGGGTCTGAACAGTTTTCCTTCTGCCGCTTCCATGGCAAAAACAGGGAGGAAACTGACCACCGTTGTAGTGAGTGCGGTGATGACTGCCGGAGCTACCTCCGTTGCTGCAGTATATATTACCGAAGTCAGTTTCTGTCCCCGCGCTCCCTTGTTTTCCGGTTCATCGAGGTGCCGGACAATGTTTTCGGTAAAGACGACCCCCACGTCCACCATTACACCAATGGCAATAGCAATACCTGACAAGGCCACAATGTTGGCATCCACGCCGAAGTTGCGCATCACGATAAAGGTCATCAGTACGCCGATGGGCAGTAAACTCGATATCAGGAACGAGGCTCTGAGGTTCATCACCAGAATAATCACTACAATTATACTGATGAGAATTTCCAGTGACAGGGCTTCTTCCAGTGTGCCGAGGGTTTC
>QMPO01000353.1 GCA_003648625.1 Bacteroidota bacterium | reverse complement strand
TTTCAGCAGTGGCGGCATTTTTTGCTTACTTTTTTTTGCTGAAGAAAAAAAGTAAGAGCCTGCCCGGCTTAAGGGCAAATATAAAATGAAAATTATTTATAATCCTATCGGTTAAGATTGTAAAAATTATACTCTATGAAACTCGGCAACAGGGAAAAGAAGATTGTATTTGCATCCAAGGTAAGCGTTGCCGGAAATGCCTTGTTGTCGGTGTTGAAAATAGTTGTGGGCCTGTTTGCCGGCAGCCTCGCCGTTGTTGCCGACGGAATTGACTCGGCCAGCGATATCATTACATCACTGGTTACCTTATACACTGCGCATATCGTTGCCCGCCCGCCTGATAAAAAATATCCCTACGGTTACCAGAAGGCCGACACCATAGCTGCCAAAGTGCTGGCATTCATTATTTTCTTTGCCGGGGCTCAACTGGCGCTTTCTTCCATCGAAAAACTTCTGGAACCCGAGCCGCCGGTGATGCCGGATCATATAGCTGTGTACATCATTATCCTGTCCATCATAGGTAAATACCTGCTTTCGGTTTACCTCAAAAAAGTGGGCAAAGAAGTCGACAGTGCCATGCTGACAGCCAATGCCCGGAACATGCAGAACGATGTGGTCATTTCTCTCTCCGTACTGGTAGGGCTTATTTTTACATTCATCTTTAAATTGCCGGTAATTGATGTGATCACAGCGCTGCTCGTAAGTGGGTACATTATGTATATTGCCTTTAAGATATTTATGCAGACCAACCGCGACCTGATGGACGGTGTGGACGATGAAGGAATTTACCGGAAGATCATCGTTCAGGTGAAAAATGTGGAAGGGGCAAGCAATCCACATAAAATACGGGTTCGGAAAATGGCACATCTGTATGTCATTGCCCTTGATATTGAAGTGGACGGAAGCATCACACTGGAAAAGGCACATGAATTGAGCGCACAGGTGGAAAAAAGTATCAAAAGCAATATTCCAAATGTGTATGATGTGCTGGTGCATGTGGAACCCATCGGAAACCGGGAGGAAGATGAAGTATTCGGTGTTTCCGAAGAAGAACTCAATTAGTTCTCTCCATACCCCCGGCTCCACGCCCTCGCTCCATGCTCCACGCTCCATGCCCTCCGCCCCATGCCCCATGCTCCATACCCGATTGTTGAAAATAAGTTCATGAATTCTGCCTTTCTGCTATGGACGCGCATGTTATGTGCAGAATCTAAAAAGTGCGCTGGCTGACCAAAACGGCGGGCCTGCGCAAGCGAGAATGCCGGAATGTATACGAACAGGCGCAAAAGCGCTTACCGTTTCGGTAATAAATCATAAGGAAAGCGGCTCCTGAAGGGGAACTCCCTTGTCCCTAGGAGATTTCTCGCTATGCTCGAAATGACAAGGATTGTTTTTAATCAGGTAGATTAAGGCTTCATTTGGTAGTCAGGAGACTACGCCAAAGGGAAATGTAAATAAAATAAAGTCTTCTCAGCATAGTCTCCTGACTATGCTGAGTGGAGTGATAATCTTCAGATTATCTAAAATAGTCAGCAGTCGGCAGTCAGTCAATCAATAATCAACACACCTCTTTGTGTTTCCTTCGTGCCTTTGAGCCTTAGTGGCAGATATGACAGTGATAATGCTCTAAGCTTCATGCTCCATGCCCTCCTTTCCAATTGTTGAAAATATTTTAACGAATTATAACCCCGCCGCTTTGTCTGCTGCCATCCTTTTATATCTTTGGAATTGCTTCTAAATCCTTAATTTGTTCGTGTTATGGTATCCATTTTCCATTCCCCCAAAAGCCCGTACTACCTGGTACAATCCGATAACAAATTAGCTAAAAGTGATCTGGATAAGCTTACCTGGCTGTTCAGCGGTTCCGGCGTACTGGAAGATGATGGTGTTCCCGGTTATTTTGTTGGACCCCGCAGGGAAATGATCACCCCGTGGAGTACCAATGCGGTGGAGATTACGCAGAATATGGGCATCGAAGGGATACTGCGGATTGAAGCTTTCGAAAAAGTGCAGAACGAAGAAGCGTCCTACGACCCGATGTTGCAGCAGTTATACAACGGACTGGATGAAGGAGTTTTTGAAGTGCCTGCCGTCGCCGAGCCTGTCCGCGAAGTGGAAGACATCCGTACCTATAATGGGGATGAAGGGCTGGCCCTCAGCGATGATGAGGTGGAGTACCTGGAAGAAATAAGCGAGAAGATCGGGCGGAAACTGACCGACTCCGAAATTTACGGCTTTGCCCAGATCAACTCGGAGCATTGCCGCCATAAGATATTTAACGGCACATTTGTTATCGATGGCCGGGAAATGAAAGAGAGCCTGTTTGCCCTGATCAAAAAAACCTCAAAAGAGCATCCCGACAATCTGGTGTCGGCTTACAAAGATAACGTGGCATTTATTGTCGGTCCGCAGATCGAACAATTTGCCCCTGCGACACAGGATAAGCCTGATTTTTTCGAGATAAAAGATATTTCTTCTGTCCTCTCGCTGAAGGCCGAAACCCATAACTTTCCTACCACGGTGGAGCCTTTCAACTGTGCATCTACGGGCAGCGGCGGTGAAATCCGTGACCGGCTGGCAGGAGGAAAGGCAAGCTGGCCTTTAGCCGGAACAGCAGTATATATGACATCTTATACACGCCGCGATGA
>QMPO01000352.1 GCA_003648625.1 Bacteroidota bacterium | reverse complement strand
TTTTATGTGGATAGGCATTGTGCTTTTTACATTTAATTTCTCTTTTGTTGTTATCGTTTCCCTGTTGTTCTGGCTGTATTACGAACGGATCATGTTTGCCGAGGAGCGGTTTCTGGAACGGAAATTCGGAGATACCTACATGAACTGGGCAGGACGTACACCGGCGTTTATTCCCTGTTTTAAGAAATACGAAAAGAATGAAATGCCTTTTTCTTTCAGGAATGTATTTAAACGGGAATATTCCGGCATGCTGGCTACTGTAATCGGTTTTGTATTCATTGACGACCTGAGGAGATTTTTTGATTTTCAGTATTTTTCGTGGAAGACAATGGCTCATTACATTTTGATAGCAGCTGTTGTTATTGCCTTGATATTAAGAAGTCTGAAACATTACACCAAAGTTTTTGATGAAGAAGGGCGGGCCTGAAATAAGCAAGTTTACAGTGCACATGGCTGCTGTCCTGGCGATGTTGTTCTGGGGCTTTTCTTTTATTTTATCTAAGTTTGTCTTTTGTTTCTACACCCCACTGACGACTATATTTTTTCGTCTGCTGATCTCCGTTTTATTCCTGTTTTTTTATCTATACGTAACCGGACAGTTTGAAAAACTGAAAAAGAAAGACCTGTGGCTGTTTTTGGGCGGAGCTGTTTTCAATCCATTCCTTTACTTTATTGGCGAAAATTACGGACTGCAGCGCGTATCAGCTTCTGTTACCTCCATCATCATTGCCACGATTCCTGTGTTTACTCCTTTTTTTGCCTGGTATGTTTTCAAAGAACATATCCGCAAAATCAATATAATAGGATTGATTGTTTCCTTTTTAGGACTGATCCTTATCATTGTTAACAGGCAATTTCAAATCGTTGGTTCTCCTTCGGGAATTCTGCTTTTGTTCATGGCCGTTTTCGCTGCAATCATCTATACGCTTTTTTTAAAGAAATTATCTTTTAGCTATAAGCCCGTGACGATCATTGCCTGGCAAAACCTGATCGGCTTATTTCTGTTTGCTCCTTTTTTTATAGTGAACGATTTTAAGGATGTGTTGCATATCAATCCCGGGGTGAAAGGACTTGCAGCCTTATTCTCACTTGGTATCTTATGTTCTTCCGTGGCTTTTGTTTTATACGCATACAGTATCAAACATATTGGTGTGATCAAATCAAACTTATACACAAACCTTGTTCCCGTGATTGCTTCGCTGGCGGCTTTTTTTATTTTGAAAGAAAGTTTTACCCTTCAGAAAATTATTGGGATGATCATTGTTATTTTTGGGGTGGTCCTTTCAGAGCTTAATACATCTGGAAATATATTTAAATTTAATAGGAAAAAAGAATGGAAAAGAAAAAAGTGATCATCTTAGGTGCCGGCCTGGTAGGTAGGCCAATGGCGCTTGACCTTTTTGGCGACGGAACATATAAGATCGCCGTGGCTGATCTCAGTAAACAGGCGCTGGATCAGATTGAAGAAAGCGGAATACTGAAAATAAGAACCGATCTTTCGGAAGAAAATGAATTGAAAGCCCTGGTAACGGATTACGATTTGATTGTGAATGCCGTACCCGGAAGCCTGGGATACAGAACGCTCAAGTGGTGTGTCGAGGAAGGTAAGGATGTGGTTGATATCGCCTTTTACCCGGAAGATCCCCTTGAGTTCGACAAGCTTGCCAAAGAAAAAAATGTACGGGTTATCTGCGATATGGGTGTTGCACCGGGGATGAGCAACCTGCTGGCGGGTTATGCAGTATCGCAACTGGATGAAGTGGAGAAGATAGCCATTTACGTAGGAGGACTGCCGAAAGTAAGAACGAAACCCTGGGAATACAAAGCCGTGTTTTCTCCGGCAGATGTCATAGAAGAATATACCCGCCCGGCACGATTAATAGAAAGCGGAGAAATTGTCACTAAACCCCCTTTGACCGAAATTGAACTGCTGGAATTTGATCGCATAGGCACACTGGAGGCTTTTAACAGCGATGGCCTACGCTCACTTATGTTTACCCTGAAGGCAAAACATATGAAAGAGAAAACACTACGTTATCCGGGTTATGCCGAAAAGATAAGGCTTCTGTCTGATAATGGCTTTTTTGAAAAGGAGGAAATAGAGATCAACGGAAGACAAGTGTCGCCGCTGGAAATGACCTCAAAGTTGTTGTTTGATCAATGGAAACTACAGCCGGGAGAAGTGGATCTTACCGTAATGCGCATTATTGTGGAAGGAAAACATGAAAAAGGAAATGCGCGGTACACTTTTGATTTGCACGACGAATACGACCCTAAAAGCAACATCCATTCGATGGCACGCACTACAGGATATTCGGCAACAATGGCTGTCCGGATGCTGCTCAAAGATATCTATACAACTCCGGGTATTACCGTGCCTGAATATCTGGGGAAAAATCGCCAAATAGTTGATTTTATCCTTGATGGCTTGAAAGAGAGGGGCATTGTTTATAAGATGAGATTAGAGAAAATATAACAGACTTCGGGTTAATTATATCTTCCGAAGTAATTCCTTACACAGTTTTTTTTATTTTAGCGTTCATTCATGGAGCATAAAAGAAAAAAATTTGGTGCGTTTTCCGGTGTTTTCACCCCTTCCATATTAACCATTCTCGGGGTTATTATGTACCTGCGTCTTGGCTGGGTGACTGGCGTGGCAGGGCTTTGG
>QMPO01000351.1 GCA_003648625.1 Bacteroidota bacterium | reverse complement strand
GTACTCTTCCTTTGCCGTTAATTTTTGTCTGGTATCCCAGGTTCTCCAGCAGATAAACAGCGTCTTTAGCCTTCATTCCAACAACGCTTGGGGTTGTTTCATCGGTAAAGTATTCTGCGTTCAGCTCAATTTTATCTTCCGACAGTTCTGTAGTCACCCACTGATCGTCGTTCGTATAATCGCTGTAAGGATAGTTGAGCTCATCGTAAATATTTTTCAGATCAGCATACCAGACCGGCTTTGGTGTGGCTATTAATTCAATCGAGTCAGATGCTGTTGTGTCTGTAAGCTGAAGTGCCAGTGAAGTAGCATAAATCTTGTCGGAGATCTCCCTGAAAACGGGTGCTGCTACCGAGCCTCCGTAATATTTTCCGGCACTTGGATTATTCACAACAACAATGCAGGAGTATTTCGGATTGTCGGCCGGGAAATAGCCTACAAACGTAGCGTTATAATTCGTCTTGTTGTATTTTCCGCCTGTTGCTATCTGGGCGGTACCGGTCTTTCCTGCCACTTTGTAAGGAGTGTGGGCAAAAGCTCTCCGGGCGGTACCTCTCTCAACTACTCCTTTCAGTAATGACTGTGCCTGACGAATTGTTTCTTTTGAAACAATACTGCTGTTCATAACCTCAGTTTCAAATTTTTCTTTGGTCATTCCGGCTTCGCGTATTTCTGTAACCAGCATGGGCTTAACCATTTTGCCATCATTGGCTACGGCATTATAAACCGTCAGATTTTGCAGGGGAGTAATGGTGAGTTCATAACCGATCGACATCCACGGTAAAGAAGTTCCCCACCAGGTTTTCCTGTCGGAGGGATGTTTAATGTAGGGTTTGCCTTCACCCTTAATTTCAAGTCCCAGCGGTTTGTTAATTCCGATATCGTACAAGCCATCGATAAATTCGGAAGGGTTTTCTTTATAAGCATCGTTGATGATCATCGAAATGCCTACGTTCGATGAGTATTCAAAAGCATCGCGGACAGTAATCCTTCCGTCTTTAATCTTATGAACATCCCTTAGCGGCCGGCCATAATAACTTGTGTATCCTTCACCTGTGACAATGCTGTCGGTTAATTCTATTTTGTGGTCGTCCAGCGCTACCAGCATCGAATAGAGCTTAAATGTGGAGCCCGGTTCAATACTTTCGCCGATAGCATAGTTGTATGTTTCCTTGTATTTATTGTCGGTGCTGTCGTACCTGAGGTTGGCCATTGCCTTGATATGACCCGTTTCCACTTCCATAACAATGGCACATCCCTGGAAAGCTTTGTTGTTGAGCAACTGCCTTAACAGAGCCAGTTCGGCGACATCCTGAATGTTGACGTCCAGCGTAGTAACGATATCCAGACCGTCTTTGGGTTCTACTTCATTATCATCATGAATAGGTACCCAGTCGCCATGATTGATACGGCGCAGGACCAGTTTGCCGTCTTCACCGGTCAGTATATCAGAATAGGCACCTTCGAGGCCAACGTGCAGGTTCTCCTTTTTAATTTCATAGCCAATGGTTCTTCCTGCCAGTCCCTGATAGGGTCTGATGCGTGTGGTTTTCTGAATGGCTATCAGGCCGCCTTTGTATTTTCCCCTCCTGAAAATGGGAAGCTTCCTTAGTTCCTTCAGTTGATCGTAGGTTGCATTTCTGCCGAGCAGGTAATATCTTTTTCCCTGTTTACGTGCCTTTATTAGCTGACTCCTGATCTGCCTTTTGGAGGATTTACCAAAAATGGATGCAAGACCTGCTGCCAGTGAATCCACTTTACTGTTAAAGAGTTCGTCGGAGATATGCGGAGAAGCTACATCAAACCTGACCTCAAAAATGGGGACAGAAGTGGCCAGAAGGGTACCGTCGGCAGCAAGGATATTTCCTCTGCTGGCTTCGAGGTTTGTCACCTTCAGTTCCTGCAACTGGGCTTTCTGCTTCAGCTCAGCCCCTTCGGCAAACTGAATGTGCAGCATTTTTGCAATAATGGCCATGCCAAAGATCAGGATACCGAAGTACACCAGATAAACACGCCACAATATGTCCTTTTTCTCGTCAGTCAAGGGTTAACGATTAGTTGAATTATTTACTTTCAATGTTTTGACAGGCTGTTTGTTTTCCTTAATGCCCATTGCTTCCAGCTTTTTTGCCAGTTGCGATTGTTTTGATAACTCTGTGAGGTTCGATTTGCTGTCGATATATTCAAACCTCAACTCTTTAAGTTCTTTATGTAAATGATTGATGTTACGTACTTTTTCTTCGGCCAGGTAGTTATTGGCTATGTAGATGAAGGCCAGTAATGCGATGAATAATAAAAACGGAAAAAGCTTAAATGTTTTTTCCGTCAGGAGCTCACCGCCAAGGATACCTTTGGTTGTAGTGCTTATTTCAGCTCCTACATTAGGCAGTTTTATTTTCTTTTCCCTGGGGAGTTCCTTTATTTTATTTACCGGTTTCATTTCGCTTAACTTATTTTTTCTGCAATCCGCAACCGGGCGCTTCGTGCCCTGCTGTTGGTTTTTATTTCTTCCTCGTCCGGAACAATCACTTTCCTGTTAATGGCCGTATAGATCACTTGCGGATTTCCGTAAAAATCTTTATGCAGTTTGCCTTCAAAGTTTCCTGTTTTAATCAGGTTTTTTACCAGCCTGTCTTCGAGCGAGTGGTATGATATCACTACAAGCCGGCC
>QMPO01000350.1 GCA_003648625.1 Bacteroidota bacterium | reverse complement strand
TGAAGACTGCGGACTGGAGACTGAAGACTGCGGACTGGAGACTGAAGATAGCGGATTGGTGTATAGGGTATATAGGGTATATAAGGTGGTTTAAAAAGAATTCGATATTCAATATTCAACTGTTCGGCGTTCGATATTATTAAGCATATGGAATGATATCAGATGTCTGATGTGAGAGAACAGATATCAGAAGTATTGCCGACTGGTGACTGAAGACTGCGGACTGATGACTGAAGACTGCGGACTGGAGACTGAAGATAGCGGATTGGTGTATAGGGTATATAGGGTGTATTGTATATTGGGTGTATAGGGTGGACAGGATAATATTTGTATTACAGGTTATTTGTTGATTGAAGACTGCCAATTGAAGATTGCCAATTGAAGACTGCCGATTGCTGACCCGTCTCCTTCGGAATCCGGGCAGGCTGCTGACTGCCGACTACCAATTATTCAAACTCCTCCTCACTGAAAACAATGGCCTGGTAGGTGTATATGTCGGCATCTTTCCACCCGTCCCAGCCGATGCCGGCTTTGTCGCGGGCGCAGTGGCCCAGGAATTCGGTTTTTGTCCAGCCCGTTTCATCGGCCACCTGGGGCAGAAAGGTGCCACCCTTGTTGCCTTTGATGATGTAGATACCGTCGCGTCCCAGCTGGATCTCGTCAATCGAATTGATCTTTTTCAACGGTGTCAGGACGGAAATTTCGATGTCGATGTTCTTCAGTTCCTTGGGTGTTACGGTTGTAAAACGATAATCCTGTGTGGCAGCAGCGATGGCCATTTGCTGGACCACTTTGTACAGTGGCTCGTCGGCGATAAAACGGCCGATACACCCCCGCAGGCTGCCAAACTTGTTCAGTGTGACGAATGCCCCGCTGTGTACTTTCAGATTGTCCGACAGTTTACTTTCGTCCTCTTCGGGAATTTGCTGGTGTGCCAGGTATTCTTCTATGGTCTGGCGGGCTATATGCAGCAGTTGTTTTTTATCGTCTTCTGTCAGAAAATCCTCTGTGTCTTTTGTTTTTTGCGTAAGCGCCAGGGCAAAATAACCCACCACACGGCTTTTGTCGCCGAAGGAAACATCACCTGAATTTGTGTATTGCAGCGGAACATAGCTTACACCGGGCATCTCCTGCGTCATGTAAAGCAGGGTAAGGATGGATGTCTGCCCGCAGGCGCTCGTTACCAGGCCCGGATAGTGCTGTGCTGCGTTTTCTTTGATCGCTTTCTGAAACGTATCCGGATCATTCGACAGGATACCTTTGGCCGTGGTGCTGTCAGCTTTTTGGGCATCGCGGTACAGTGGGTAATGGGAAAAATCGCTGCTGATAACGAACAGGTTGTTGTTGTTCAGATAAGGTTTCAGTGATTTGGCAATCGACTTCAACTGTCGGGTGTCGCTGTTGCCGATGATGATGGGGACAATGCGGAAAGGTTTTTTCAGGTAGTACTGCAGAAAAGGGAGCTGATTTTCGAGACTGTGTTCGGTGGTGTGCGCCTGTTCGACAAAAGAGATGTTTTTATTTTTATCGATGAGCTGCTGCGCCAGTTCCCGGTTCACCTGTACTTCTCCCAGCGGTGTGATGTAATCGCCTGCCGCATAAACCGAAGCCCCTTCGAAGTGCAGCGTGTGCGAAGAGCCGATCAGGAAGATGTTGTCATAGTCTTTTTCCGGATCAAGTTGTTTGTAAGCGGTGGCAGCTGTTTCACCCGAATACACATAACCGGCATGCGGGCTGATGACCGCCAATACTTTTCCCGGATGGTGGTTTTCTGCTTCACCGAATAAAAAGGCCAGATTTTTTACCAGCTGGCTTGAGTCGGCGGTATAAAATTTACCGGCAGCATAAGGCTGACGGTCGGTAGCCATTTGTGCCAAAGCGCTAAAGCCTGAGAACCAGAACAAAGCGGATACAAGACTGAATATTTTGATTTTGCTGCTGATTTTCATAACTTTACATTTCGGGAGATATGATTCAAAAATAGACATTCTCAACAGTAAAATCAAGTTGTGGAAACAGAAAATAACATAAGCAACCGCCTCTTGTTCGCCGATGCGTTCTTCCTGGGCTTTACCCTGTTGGGGGCGCAGATCATTCTGTTACGTGAGTTTTTGCTGGTATTCAGTGGCAACGAGCTGGTGATCGGCCTGTTGCTGGCCATCTGGCTGATTATAACAGCGGCAGGCTCGTGGAGCGGCCGTTTTATGCGTACGGGCAGGAATTATGATAACCTCATCCGTGTTTTATTCACTTTGCTCGTTATGTACCCGCTGGCGGCAGCTTTCGGTATCGAATATTTCCGGAACGACCTGCTGGAACCCGGGCGGATGCTTTCGCTGATAGAAGTGGCAGGTTATTCGTCGTTGTTGCTTTTCCCGCTGTGCGTTACCGGAGGTTTTTTGTTTGTGCTGATTAATATCTCGGCGGGCGATACAAAAGGTAAGCTGCAGAACTGCTATGCGTTTGAATCGCTGGGAAGCCTCACCGGTGGCGCGTTGATCAGTCTGATCTTCATCTTTTATTTAGAGATTGATAATTTCAAGAGTCTGGAATACCTGATCATCCTGAACCTGATCTTTTTCGGCATCCACGATTTTCGGAAAGGGAAGTACATGGAGAGTTTCGTTTTTGCCGGTATTACCCTGGGATTGCTGCTGTTTATCCACGAATATGA
>QMPO01000349.1 GCA_003648625.1 Bacteroidota bacterium | reverse complement strand
TATTCTCACGCTTAAAACCAGTGAGCCTGTTGCCGGTATAGAACCGGGAAATTTTGCAGAGCTTCAGATTCCTGATGCTCCGGGTGTATTCCTCCGGCGACCATTTTCCATACTGGATGTTGACCATAAAAAAAACACGCTCAGCTTTTACATTAAAATTGTTGGAAAAGGAACGCAGCAACTGGGCAAACTGAAACCCGGTGACAAAGTAAGCGTGATCTATCCGCTGGGCAATTCTTTTACCGTCAATGGTACACAGAAAGCCCTGCTGGTTGGAGGAGGTTCAGGAGTGGCTCCGTTTATCCTGTTGGGCCGAAAGTTGAAACAGCAGGGTGTTGATGTCACCTTTCTGCTCGGTGCCCGAACTAAAGAAGAAGTGTTGCTGACAGAAGAATTTGAAAAGCTGGGAAAAGTTCTGGTAACAACAGAAGACGGCACGATGGGAGAAACCGGCCTGGTAACACAGCATTCTGTTTTTACAGGAGATTTTACTTTTAACAAAATATATACCTGTGGACCCAATCCTATGATGAAAGCTGTGGCACGTCTGGCTGAACAAAAAGGTGTTCCCTGCGAAGCATCGCTGGAAAACATGATGGCCTGTGGTTTTGGCGCCTGCCTGTGTTGTGTTACGGAAACCATTCATGGCAACAAACGCGTATGTACCGAAGGCCCGGTGTTTAACACAAAAGAACTGATATGGTAGATTTGAGCGTACATATCAAAGACCTGCATCTGAAGAATCCGGTTGGTACAGCCTCGGGCACGTTCGGATTTGGTGAGGAATATGCTGATTTTATCGATCTGAACAAACTGGGCGCTATTTATGTGAAAGGGCTGACCGCCAAAAACCGCGAAGGCAACCCTTACCCGCGCATGGCCGAAACTCCTTCGGGGATGTTAAATGCCGTGGGACTGCAAAACAAAGGGGTAGATTATTTTATTAGCGATATCTGGCCTCGGATAAAGCATTATGATACGGAGATCATACCTAATGTGAACGGCTCGACAGTGGAAGAATACATTGAAGTTACTGAAAAGCTGAATGAACTGGATAACATTAACGCCATCGAGTTGAACATTTCCTGCCCCAATGTTAAAGAAGGCGGCATGGCATTCGGGGTGAGTTGCCCTTCAGCAATGGCAGTTACCGAGGCGGTACGTGAAGTATTCGACAAGACTTTGATTGTTAAGCTTTCACCTAACGTAACCGATATCACCGAAATCGCCAAAGGTGTGGAAGATATGGGCGCCGATGCCGTATCACTGGTGAACACCTTCCTGGCCATGGCTATCGATGCCAAAACCCGCAAACCGGTTCTTTCCACCGTTACGGGTGGTCTTTCGGGCCCGGCCATCAAACCCATTGCCCTGCGCATGGTGTGGCAGGTGTATCATGCAGTACAAATTCCGGTAATCGGAATGGGGGGGATTATGAACGCTACTGATGCCATTGAGTTTATGTTGGCAGGCGCTTCGGCCATTCAGGTGGGAACAGCCAACTTTATCGACCCGCAGGTTTCGGTGAAATTAATTGACGACATCACCGCTTACTGTAAAGAGCAAAAAATAGATTCCGTAAGCGACCTGACCGGGCAATTAAAACAGGTTTAGTCCTTAGAAAAAGTTTTTTAACTCAATACTGTCCTAGTAAAATAATTTCATAATGCCCTCAAGCCGGACGGGCTCTTACTTTTTTTCTACAGCAAAAAAAAGTAAGCAAAAAATGCCGCCGCTGATGAAAAAATTGCTAAAAACCAAGCCATTCCACTAAAAGAAAATAACTCTCTCGCCTGAGGCGAGCTCAAACAGATTTTCTTTTTTAACGTTCCATGGCTTGATTTTTTTAACGCATTTTTTCAAAGGCGGAAGCCCCATGTTTCGACATTCCGGTGTAAACATCTATATTTCTGTATGCTAATAAAATTATCCATTTAGCATCAGGCGTCAGCTGCGAACGGGCATACCGAAACGGCGAACCAGTGATGGCGTGAATGGGAAACAGCGTAGAAATAAACAAAAGGCGCTTGCGTTTCTCTTGCCGCAGGCAAGGGACTACTTTTGTATTATTTCAAGCTGTTTCACAAAGTGGGTGGAAGCGTTCGTTTCGGGTCGCTTTCTTTGGTTCGTTTCTTGGCGAGACAAGAAATGAACAGTGGAAAAATGGTTTACAATCAATACCGTCATGCATTAATCGAATTTTGCAATACTCTCTAGCCAAGCTCCCTAAGATTACCGGAACTTACTTTTTTCATGGAAGCCCTATATTTCGATAATTCTATCGTAATAATTTAAACTTCGGTGTTCTATACAATTTTCAATAATTATTTAGGACACTCACGTTTTTAATTTCTTTTTTAAACCAAAGCAACTTTCCGGCATGATTTTCGTTATTGAAACAACAATCCAAAAACTGATAATTCATGAAAAAGTTTTTCCTGATTTTTCTTGTCTTCCTCCTCTTTTTTAACGGAACTTCCGTTTTCAAAGTGGAAGGTTACCGGCCGGTGTATGTACCGAGAGATGATGCCAAAATAATTCATGTCCTTCCTCCCCATGATGTGGTTACACAGGGGAAGATTTACGTAAAGGACAATTATTTTTGTCGGGGATGTGAACCTGGGCATCCATGTGATCGACAACAGCGACCCTCGGTATCCCCAAAAAATTGCTTTTATC
>QMPO01000348.1 GCA_003648625.1 Bacteroidota bacterium | reverse complement strand
GGGATGATTTTTAAAGGGTATTCAAATGTGATGCTGTAATCATTTCCGTTTCCGGTTCTTGATGAATTCTTCCCTGAGTAGGCTTCTTCGTCCGTTGTTGTTTGGATCTGTACCCAGATGATGCGCTGGTCGCAGTCGTTAAAAAATGTGGTTTGTATAAAGTTTTTGTAATCAATGCCAACATAGTGACCGGGATAATACTTTTGCAGTGAATCTGCTACGTTCCCGGCAATGGTTTTCCTGCCTTTTTCGGCATAGTGCTCGGTTGTCCAGTCCTGATCGACAAACAGATCATTCTCAATGTCATCCATATTATCCACAACGGTTACACCCTTACGGGTAAAATAGTTGATCAGAAGTTTTCGGTTTTCCTGCATGAAGTACAGCAGATCATCTCCCACAAGTTCTTCTGCTCTTTCCGTGTTTTCTGCCAGCAGGTTAAACACAAGGTTCCAGCCCCTTTTCTTTGCCAGTTGAATGATCCGGTTAAAATCTTTAATGCGGGGATTGTTCGCCGTATCGATCTGGAAAGCGTATCCCTTAATGTAATGGCATGCTAATTCAGTAAGCTCCTGATTTCTTGATCCGTCCGGATTGTTGACGCCTTCTTTTGCCACATATTCATCCCATTCTTCCACGTTGCTGAATTGAAAATCAAACGGAACCTTAAATTCATCTTTTTCCCATTCCCGCTGTACCTGCCTGTCTCTTTCCTTATCCGATTTAATGTCATAAGCTTTAAATGACAGAAGAAATCTGTTATACAACGGAGGATTTGGTTTGAGGAGAACCATACTTTTCTGCAACGCAGTTTCCAGTTTCGAATGGATCCACTGGGCATTGAAAGAACGCAGGTTTAAAGTTACGATAACTGTACTTACATTGGAACTGTCCGGGATATTTTCCAGCAACACTTTATAAATACCTGCATGACTGGCCGGCTTGGTTATGTCGTAAACTTTCAGGTCGGGATAATGGTCAGCGATAAACGCACTGATGGGGCGCTTGTCAAGATCATCGCTGCGAAAGGTAATGTTTGATGACTCGCCAATATAAACAATGTCAGCATCAAGAGGAATAGCCCGCACCAGATTTATGACATCAGAGTATTTTTGAATATCCTTTTCCAGAAAAAATCTTTGGTACAGATAATTCATGGCCACAAGCAAAACGCTTAGCAACAAAATCCTGGGCAATATTTTTTTTACAATCTCCATCCTGCTAAAACTGAAAATAAATGAACGGAAAGTTTTCTACTCCGGCAAAAACAATGATGGAGAAAATGAGTATGCTGTACATGGTCCAGCGGAAAACCATCGGAAATTTGCCTATCCATGTGTCGAAACGCGTGTTGTACAGCAAGATATCGCTGACAATAAATATGATCAGAAATATCCACGTACTTAGCGGGATGTCCAAAATGGCAGAAGGCATGCGGTCAGGGGTAAACAACAAGACAAATATATTTATGGCTTCATCAAAACTCTGGCTGCGAAAGAATACCCAGATCAGGGTAACGAGTACAAAAGTTTTGAAGGCTAAAAACAGGTGCCCGAATGAATAGGCTTTATATTCTTTCGACAAACTGAAACTTTTATTTAGTATATATTCGATCAGGTAAATAAAACCGAATAGTGCCCCCCAGATGATAAAAGTCCAGTTGGCCCCATGCCAGAACCCACTGATTACAAATACAGCGAGGATGTTGAGAATCCATCTCTGTTTTGCTACGCGGTTGCCTCCCAACGGAAAATATAAATAGTCGCGGAACCACGTTGACAATGAAATATGCCATCGTTGCCAGAATTCGGAAATATTTTTAGCGAGGTAGGGAGTTTTAAAATTATCCATAATACGAATGCCCATGATCAGGGCACTTCCAATGGCGATGATGGAATAGCCGTAGAAATCGCTGTAAATCTGGAAAGAATAAAAGATGAGCGCTGTAAGGATATCCGATGAAGCAAATTTTTCGGGCGCAGTATAAACCTGGTCAACTATACCCGACAAATTATCAGCAATAACCATCTTAATGAATAAACCGTAGAGTATCAGCCTGAGGCCGTTGGCCAGATTGGTATATGAGAAATTGTGTTTTTCTTTTAGTTGCGGGGTTAGCCGCGAAAAACGCTCAATAGGCCCTGCCACAAGTTGGGGGAAAAAGGAAACGTACAGAGCGAAATACCCGAGGTGTTTTTCAGCTTTCTGTCTGCCGTAAAAAACATCAATTGAATAACTCAGTGTTTGAAAAGTATAGAAAGAAATACCTACAGGAAGTAACACATTCATCAGGGGAACTTCGTGAAAGATGTTGAACTTTTGAAAGAGCAGGTTGACATTAGCACCCACAAAGTTGAAATATTTAAAGGCGAAGAGTAAACCGAGGTTCGTAAGCAAACTTAAAATAAGCCAGGGGCGCCGCGATTTTTTATCGGGCAGTTTGGCCATTTGTATCCCGCTGATATAATCTATCAGAGTTGAAAAGACGATCAAAAAAACATATTCCACTTTCCAGCTCATGTAGAAATAGTAGCTGGCAGCCAGCAACATGACCCACCGGTACTTATGAGGGATCATGTAATACAATATGATCACAAACGGAAGAAACAGGACAAAGTCTATGGTGTTAAAAAGCATTCAGCGGGTTTTTACTTCTGGTTTTTATGAAATTTATATGCTTTCTGTTGCTTACATTTTGCGCGTCAAAAATAGTGTAAAAT
>QMPO01000347.1 GCA_003648625.1 Bacteroidota bacterium | reverse complement strand
GATCCGGGAAAACTTGCCCTGGACGGCGCTGAATTTGTGGCAGGCAACGATATGCTATTCGGTTCGGCTCGGGAAGGATATACGGGATTGCACTGGTTTAGCGCCGCTTATGAAAACGACAAATGGAGCCGGTGGCAGTTGGCCGATTTTGACCCTGCTTATGAAGTAGGCGAACTGCACATACACGGCACTGAACTGTATTACCATTCTTCGCGCAGCGGCGGATCAGGCAAGAATGACATCTGGATGCTGCAGAACATAGGCGGAAGCTGGCAGAATCCTGTAAACGTATCCGTTGTAAATACTTCAGAAGACGAAAGTTTACCCTATGTAACGCCAGACGGTGAGGAACTCTGGTTCACACGTACTTATCAGGGAACACCGGCTATATTCAAATCGGAAAAAACAGATGGTGACTGGCAGGAGCCGGAAATGATCGTTTCGCAGTTTGCCGGAGAGCCCACCCTCGACCGGGACGGCAACCTCTATTTCGTACATCATTTTTACAGAAACAATAAGATGATCGAAGCGGATATTTATATAGCCAGGAGAAAATAAAATAAGGTATTCTTTTTCCGGGCAAAACAACAGAACCCCAAGAAATACTGCTCATGAAAATATTTATAATCGGCGGAACCGGACTGGTAGGAAGTTATCTGCTTCCGGGACTCATAGCTAACAACCATGAAGTTTATGCACTCTCCCGAACTGAGCGTAAAATCGAAAAGATCAATAAACTTGGTGCTTACGGCATTCTGGGTGACATCAGAAATCCTCAATCGTTTAAAAATGATTTGCCTCCGGAACTTGATGCCATAATTCTTCTTGCCATGCCCGGTATACAACCAGGCCGCAGAATGACAAAGAAACGGAAAGCGGCTTTGAGAAGAGAAACAAATGATTTTTTTCGTCATTCGATGGATCTGGCAATTCAGTATGATGTTCCCATTATTTTACCCGGCGGCACAAGCTACAGAACAGAAAAAAATGAAACAGCCGATGAAACATGGCCCATTTTAAGGGTCGGGATTACCGAAATCGGAAGCGACACCGATGAAATGGTCAATACAGCCATCAAAACAAACAATCCTAAAATAATTCAGTTGATTTTCGGTAAGATCTATGGCAATGGCGGGCTCTTTCGTTTTATTTACACCATGATGGAAAAAGGCCGGGGTAAAATTCTCGGTAAAGGAGATAATTATGTTCCCAATATTCATGCAGGAGACGCCGCCAAAGCGCTTATAAAAGCCATCGAAAAAATGCCTGTAGGCGAAAAATTCATCATTGCAGATGACATGCCTGTAACACAGGAAGACTTTACAGTCTATATGGCTGAGCTAATGAATAAAAAACGGCCCGGTAAAATTCCCGGATTTATTATTCGGCTGATCTTAGGAAAAGATTTTTATGAAGTAACCCGAATGAATTGCAGAGTGTCTAATGAAAAAGCAAAAAAAGTACTCGGTTGGCACCCTCAATACCCGTCATATAAAGAGGGCCTAAGGGATGTAATCAAAGAAATGAAAGAAAACAAAAATTACTTTGACCGGTAATTGTAGCTATGGGAATAAGATAATTCTTTTCGAACCTGATCAATTTTACTTTAAATTTACCCGCTTATTTTACATTATATTCTTATAAATATCAAGTATTATCATACAAAACCCGATGCAATAAGCAATTCAAAAAGTCTTATTTTAGAACAATGATCAACAAACTTTTTAAAAGTCATTCATTTCTGATATCAGTTCAGTTTGTTACGCTGCTTGCATTCACCTTACTGGTTTACGGCGCCATTGGCATTACAACCAGCGACAAGGATTTTGCCATCATTTTGCGCAACACCAATATTTCCAATCTGATCATCTGGTCGTACTGGTGGCCGCTAATCATTGTAACGGCGATTCTGTTCGGCCGGTTCTGGTGCACTATTTGCCCGATGGAACTGGTCACTTCGCTCTTCGGCAGGATCGGTATGCGAAAAAAGCCGGGCGGACTGCTAAAATCGGGCTGGGTGATTACGCTGTTTTATGCCATCATTCTAATCATCGGTATTCACACGCTGGCCATTCACCGCATCCCGCAATATATGGCTTTTTACATGCTCATTTTACTGGCGGTTGCTGTGATTGCAGGACTGGTCTGGGAAAAACGGACTTTTTGTACCCACATCTGCCCTATCGGTCATTTGCTGGGGCTGTATGCCATGCTCTCTTCCAAAGAGTTAAGGGTTAAAGATCAAAACGTTTGCAAAAACTGCAAAACCAAAGACTGTATCAGCACTGCTAATTCATACAAATTTACCGGTCGTTCGTGTACATCGGAACTTTTTCCACCTAAAATAGCTGATAACAGGGATTGTATTTTATGCGGACAGTGCCACAAATCATGTACAAAAGACAACATTATTATTAAAAAACGGAAACTGGCAGCGGATCTGTTCACCAACGTAAAACTTAGCTGGGCAGAAATTGCGTTTTTTATGCTGGTCAGCGGCTTTGTGATCTATGAAGTGCTTTCGGAGTGGAAAGTCACTAAAAAACTGGTGATGGCTACCCCCGACTGGGTGAACCACTCGCTGCATACTTCGGGCAACCTGACGGGGACCGTAAAAGCCATTGTGTTGTTCATCATTCTTCCCGGTATTTTTTACCTGCTGTTTGCAGCGATGAAAAGAGCTGTGAGCGGCGAATCGTGGAAAAGTGCTTTCACGCAACTTGTATTAGCTGTTT
>QMPO01000346.1 GCA_003648625.1 Bacteroidota bacterium | reverse complement strand
GGCGTCTTTGTGTTCTTTGGTGTAGTAATATTTTTGCGATGCCAGACCAAAAGTGGCCAGCGAAGTAAACAAGAACAACAAGCCGAAATAGAAGGACATCTTTTTCACCCTTCTGGTTTTTGCCAGGATGAAAATACCGATAAACAGTAAAAGAACAAGCCATGAAACGACGGATATGACCGTCCATGTATCGGCATCAAACATATTATAAAAATAATTCCACCACTTCTGATAGAACATTTCCGGTACTTTCTCAATCTTGTCCACGATCATGCTGTTGGCAATGCTCAGGTTGAAACTAACATCTTCGTCGTTAGGCGCCAGTTTTTTAGCTTTTTCGTAGTATAAAATAGCCGACGGAATATCGTTGTTTTTGAAATAGGCATTGCCGATGTTGTAATAAAGCCGGTATGATTCGAGGTTCTCGTCGAGCACCCGTTCGTAAGTGGCAATAGCCGAATCATACAATCCCTGGTTGTACGCTTCGTTGGCTTTGTAGATCAGCGAATCGGCAGACTGGCCAATGGCAAAGGATGTTTGCATTGCCAGGGCTACAAAAGCCGGAACCATATATTTTATCATCCTCTTCATCACCTTAATTGCTTTTCTGCCTGCATAATGGCATTCATGGCTTCGTTATACACATTTTCCATCTTTCCACCCGAATCGCCAGGGGCAAAGCGGGCAAAATCAATATTATGCAGTGTGTTCACAAAATTATCGGTTACCTGTTCATCCACATGCTGCGCACGCAATGTTTCCTTAACGGTATCAACAGATAGATTGGATTTGGGTATATTGAACTTATCTGCAATGTACCCCCAGAGCGCCTGGGCCAACTCGTCGTAAAAGGCTTTCTCATCGTTCTCTTTCCTCAGTTTAGCAGCTTTCTGTAACCGCATACGTGCAATTTTGTTGGCTTTCCGGTTTTTCATCAGGCTTACGTTGCTGCGTCGTTTCTCCTGCTGTTTCCAGACAATGATAAAAAGTACGAGCAGGAGCAATGGCAACGCCATCAGGATATAGTACAAAGTTGAGGCAAACAGAAAATCCCCTTTCTCTTTAAGCAAAAACATGCCCGTTTTAATATGATGAATATCCTGTCCGATAAACCGGATATCTTCCTGTGCCGAAGAGCTGTAAGTAACTCCGGGTGAGGAATTGTCTCCCTTAGCCACGGAAACCGTCAACTCTCCCGACGAAAAAGTATGGTAATTTCCTTCTTTTGGATTGAAATAGCTGAACGCCACCTCTCCAATGCTAAAATCGCCTGCTGCCCGCGGAATGGCCAGGTATTCAAATGTCTTGTTGCCGGAAATGCCGGCAGCGCTCACTTTGATGTTTGATCGCACCTTTGGATCATATGTTTCGAAATCGGAGGGGAATTTCACCTCGGGAGCACTTACCAGTTCGATATTTCCCTTACCTGAGATTTTTACCTTCAGGGTGAGGGCATCGTTTGTTGTAAGCTGATCGTTGTCGAGTTCGCTCATAAATGTAAATTCGCCGACAGCACCGTTGAAATTTTCAGGCTTACCCAGTTGGGGCAAAGGTTTTACGTTTAATTTTATCGGTTCCGAAGCAAGAACAGTTTCCACATTCTTCACATTCCTGTTAAAGAACGGATCATTAAAGAAACTTTCAAACGGGTCGCTACTGCGCCGCTTGTCCGACTGTACCCTGATCTGAACCACACAATTCATGCGCACCGGCTCAATGGTCAGCTCACCCGATTTTTGCGGGAATAAGGCATATTTGGCAATATCTGCCACAATATATTCCTCACCGTTGATTACCTGTGTGGATTGTTTGAATTTATTGTTGTCCTCCATCAGGTTTTTCGACCAGAAACCGGGATAGGAGGGCGACTTATCCATGCTTAAATTGGAGACGGGAACCTTCGTATATATTTTGTAGGTGATGATGATCTGTTCGCCGAGATACGGATTCCTGTTGCTGATGTACGATTTTATATAAACATCGTCATCCTGAAGGACATTGCCTGAGGAACGATTCTGCCCGGAAGACTGTGTTGCCGTGTTGGACTGTGCTGCATTCGACCTGACCACCTTTATGGTAATGCTGTTGGATTTGTATGTCTTACCATCCACTTTAACAGAGGCAGGGGCCACGGTAACTTCGCCTTCCTGTGTTGCCTGTACAATGAACGAATATGTTTTGGAGTACGATTGTGTCATACGTCCGTTGATGTACTGAATACTGGAATTTGTGGAAGTGTTCGGCCCTGACAACACCTGCAGATCACCGAAGTCGGGTGAGCGGAAACTACTGCCATCGGCATTCACTTCATACACGATACGAAACCGCTCGCCAACCTCAACCACCTGTTTACCTGTGCCTATGAAATTAATATCTTCATCAGCACGAATGAACGGCGATAAGCCGACAAACAGACTTAGTATGATGACCTTTATTAGTTTCATTAATCAGTTTCGTTTGAACATACAAATGTAAAACTTAAATAACATGCTTTTATTTTACCAGTCAATCTCACTCTTCTTTGCCCTTACTGCTTTTGCTTTTTGTTTTTGCAATTCCTGTAATGTCTTTTTCTCGTTATTTTTTAAAGCTTCCAGCATCTTCTGAGCATCCTGCTTTGATATTTGCTGCGGCTGGGGTTGCTGCTGTTGCTTTTGCTGATCGCCCTGCTCGTTCTGATCCTTTTGCTGATCATTCTGCTGCTGGTCCTGTTTGTCCTGCTGCTGATCCTGCTGATC
>QMPO01000345.1 GCA_003648625.1 Bacteroidota bacterium | reverse complement strand
TCCTTAAGCGATTCTGCAATACCTTCAACAGCAAAAGCAATATGGTGAATGCCCTGTCCGCGCTTCTCTATAAACCTGGCAACGGGTCCTTCAGGAGAGGTGCTTTCCAGTAATTCCAGTTTTGTCTGCCCTATTTTAAAGAATGCTGTTTTTACTTTTTGGTCTTCCACTTCCTCAATGGCATAACATGTCAGACCCAGTACTTTTTCGTAATAGGAAATTGCATCTTCCAAATTCTTTACCGCAATCCCAATGTGTTCTATATGAGACAGTTTCATGATTTGCTCTTTTTAATTGTTAAAAATTTCACAAATGTAGATATAAAATTCAATTCTGTTAAAAAAAGAGATGTTAATTCTATGATAAAATGAAAAATTTAAATTCTTTTTGAATAATTTATCTGATTCGATTACTCCTTTAAAACAAAGGAAAAAATCCCGATTCGTCTAAAATAATTTAGATGTTTTTTAAATTGTGATTGTATACATCTGATTCTCCGTGCTTTATAGCTCTGTATAATTACAGGTATTTTAACGCTTCTTTTAAAATAAATGTAATTTCTCTTGACTTCCGGTTTTTCTTTTCTATATTTGCATCGCTTATTAACAAGTTTTTAACAATTTTATATTGTTTATCTTAAACGCTTGTGTATATTTGCACACCGAATTTCGTTCTTACAAAATCAGATCCAATTCTGAAGACAAGCCAACCAGGCACAAGCACAAGCAACTTTCCAATTAGTAAACATCTTTACAAGCAAAATTCAATTTGAAAAACAATCTTTTCAAGTTCTAATATTTATTATTAGAAAACCCCAAATTTTGAAAAATAATCTTTCCAGGCTCTAATGTTTCGTCATTAGAAAATTTACAATACCGAAAAACAATCTTTTCAGGCATAAGACCGAACCCAGATCAAGCAAACCAGGTCTTTTCCAATTATCGAAGCAAACTTTTCAGGCGAGAAAATTAAAAGGGAAATAATTAAGTATCAAGCTATGAAAAGAATTTACTCCTCTGCGGAAATTACTTCTGACACTATTTCCTATTCAATTTTCTTAAAAACAGCAGTTCAACTTGTTTCAGCTATTTGGAACAGGAATAATTAATGAATTTAATCATTGAATTATGAAAAGATTATACTTTCTTCACGTAGTACTTGCTCTTTTGCTGGTATTTGGACAGGAAACAATTTATGCACAGGGAAGCGGCCGTTCAAGCTCTTCCGGTTTTCAAATGAAAGCCAAAAGAACAGCTGGCCCATCCAAACCCTATAACCCTGGCGGCAGAGCCAGTATATCAGTAACCCCGATAGACGGCGCAGTCACAACAAACGACTTAGTAGAAAAAATTCTAGGCCCGGGTATCACATACAGTAATGTGACATTCGTGGGTACAGATGGTTCCGGAACTTCTTCTGCAGGTTTATTCTCAGGAGGAAACCAGGCGGGAATGAATATTGATGAGGGAATTATGTTATCATCAGGATATATCCAAAATGCTATTGGTCCAAACTCAAGTGATAAAATATCTCAAAATCTTGGGCTGTCCGGAGATTCTGATTTAGAAGCTTTAGTCCCGGGTTACACAACTTACGATGCCACCATACTGGAATTTGATTTTGAAGTTCCAGGAGACGAACTGAATATTCAGTTTGTTTTTGGATCTGACGAATACAATGAATATGTAGGGACAGAATACAATGATGTGTTTGGCTTTTATGTTGACGATGTCAATATTGCCTTTGTCCCGACAAGTAATGATCCCGTAACTATTAATACGATCAACAACTCATCAAATTCAGGTTATTACGTTGATAATGAACGTCCCGATGATAGTTATGATTTTGAACCTGATGGTTTTACAATAAACCTGATTGGTAATGTACAGATTACACCGAATGTTACCCACCATATGAAAATTGCAATTGCCGATGCCGGTGATCATATTTATGATTCCTGGGTTTTTATTCAGGAAGGAAGTTTTTCTATTCCGGTTAACGTTGATTTAGGTCCTGACCAGACAATTTGCGAAGGCGAATCCGTAACTCTTGATGCTGGTAACCCAGGTTTTAATTATTCATGGAGTCCGGGAGGAGAAACAACACAGACAATTACTGTTTCTCCTACCACTACGACTACATACTCAGTACAGGTTTACCTGGGTGGAAGTTCCGGAACGGATGAGGTTACTATTAACGTAGTTCCGCCTCCAACAGCTGATGCCGGCCCGAATGCAGATGTTTGCCAGGGTAGTCCTTATACAATCCCGGACGGTGATGCTTCAGTTACAAATGAAAGTTCTATTCTTTGGACACATAACGGAGCCGGAAGTTTATCTGATGAAACAACTTTAACTCCGACATATACGCCTACATCAACAGAAACAGGAACCGTAACGCTGACATTGACGGCTTATGGTAATGGTATTTGTCCGGATGCTCAGGACAATATGGAAATTCATATCACACCTACAATTCAACTTTCAACTGATATTACACATGTAAGTTGTAATGGTGATAGTGATGGAGCTATTGACTTAACTGTTACCGGTGGAACGTCCCCTTATACTTACGACTGGAGTAACGGAGCAACTACGGAAGATATTTCAAATCTCGGTGCCGGAACTTATACGGTAACAGTAACGGATGCCAACGGATGTACCGCTACCGCTTCGGTTACTATTACACAACCTGAAGAACTTACCTGTTCAGTTGTACAGGACAGCCCGGTAACTGTTAACGGT
>QMPO01000344.1 GCA_003648625.1 Bacteroidota bacterium | reverse complement strand
TTCCTGTTCAACAACGAAAACGCTATGGTGCGGATAGATATGTCGGAATACCAGGAGCGGCATTCGGTATCCAGATTAATCGGTGCGCCTCCCGGATATGTTGGATACGATGAAAGCGGTCAGCTGACCGAAGCTGTGAGGAGAAAACCTTATTCTGTTGTTCTGCTGGATGAGATAGAGAAAGCACATCCCGATGTGTTTAATATCCTGTTGCAGGTACTTGATGATGGCCGGCTGACTGATAACAAAGGAAGAACAGTGGATTTTAAGAATACGATCATCATCATGACATCCAATATCGGATCGCATATTATTCAGGAGAATTTCTCCGGGCTAACTGACAGCAACAGGGAAGTACTTGTAGAGAATACGAGGAAACAGGTAATGGATCTCTTAAAGAAAACCATCAGGCCTGAATTTCTTAACCGTATCGATGAGATCATCATGTTTACACCGCTTGATAAAGACGAGATACATGATATTGTAGGGCTGATGTTCCGGACGGTACAGAAGATGCTGGAAAAAAACGGTATTCGGATCGATATTACGGAAAAAGCCGTTGATAAACTGGCAGAGATGGGTTATGACCCGCAGTTCGGAGCCAGACCACTGAAAAGGGTCATTCAGAGGGAGGTGCTTAACGAGCTTTCCAAAATGATCCTGGCAGGTGAGGTGAACAGCGACAGGAAAATCATAATAGATGTTGAAGGTGGTGCGTTTGTATTTAAGAATTGAACACCATAAGTTCGATACGAAAACCCGCATAGTTAACTAACTGTGCGGGTTTTTCATTTTTGTTTGTATAAATCAGATATTGTTTTTCCGGGCTGCTTTTATCATGAACAAAAATTGGTTATTTTTACAGATCAATGTAACGCAACCATTAAGAACCAAAAAAAAATTCACATGATCAATTTTAAAAGTACAGGTGCAATCCTGCTAACTACTGTGTTCTTTTTCCTGGCATTAACTAGTAGTACAGCCCAGAAAACACAACATCCCAAAAACTTTGATTTAAAAACTCATCATGAGGTTCCGGATGATGTCTATAACCCGGCCTTACAACAGGAGCAGGGGAGAAGTCCTGCTTACCATAACCGGGGAAGTTCTTTCTTTACCATCCAGGTGAATGTTGATGAATACGGAGACAACATTCTGGATGATGCTGCAAACGAAACGTCTCTTGCCATTGACCCGGCAGATCCTGATAAGATGGTCATCGGATGGCGACAGTTTGATCATGTCACCAGTAATTTCAGACAAGCTGGTTATGCTTATACTTTAGACGGTGGTGAGAGCTGGACATTTCCGGGAAAGATAGAAGCAGGCATCTTCAGGTCTGATCCCGTATTGAGTTATGATAAGGAAGGGAACATATATTACAACAGTTTAACGGTGGATAATGAAGATAATTTCTGGTGTAATGTTTTTATTATGGAAGAGGGAAGCACCGAATGGGATGAGGGAACATTTGCCCAGGGAGGCGACAAACAATGGATGGAGATCGACAGGACGGAGGGGGTTGGCTCAGGAAACATTTATGCTTACTGGACTGTTGGCTATTCTTACTGTTATCCCGGGCTTTTCACGCGTTCCGAAGATGGTGGGGCTTCCTATGAGGATTGTATTTATGTACAGGGAGAACCGCAGTGGGGAACGCTTACTGTTGGCGCAGGGGGCGAATTATACATTGGTGCTGTTAATTGGCAGGGGTTTGTTTTTACCAAATCGCTCAATGCCCAGGATGAAGGCTCGATGATTTTATGGACTAATGATATTACGGTGGATCTTGGAGGATATATCGCAAGCGGAGACGGGCCGAACCCGGGGGGGCTGCTTGGGCAGACATGGATTGGTGTCGATAATTCGGATGGACCATACAGCGGAAATGTTTACATGCTTTGCTCAGTCGATCCTTATGGCAATGATCCGTTGGATGTGATGCTGGCGCGAAGTACTGACGGAGGGGAAACATGGGATGCCCCTGTCAGGGTAAACGATGATGAAGATACCGATAACTGGCAGTGGTTTGGCACGATGTCGGTAGCACCAAATGGTCGTATCGATGTAGTGTGGCTGGATACGCGGGATGCAATCCTGGGGTCTTATGAATCTTCTTTGTATTATAGTTATTCGGTAGATGGCGGACAGACATTTTCTGTCAACGAACGGGTGTCTGAGTTATTCGACCCGCACGTTGGATGGCCTAATCAGCAGAAAATGGGCGATTATTTCCATATGATCTCCGACGAATGTTGTGCGCACCTGGCATGGGCCAATACACTGAATGGTGAGCAGGATGTGTATTATACGCGCATCGATCCGTGGTTTGTGGGAATAGATGATAAGACAAAGCAATCAAAAATGGAGGTGTCTGTATTTCCAAATCCGGCATCGGGTGAAGTAAGTGTAAGATACAGGGTCTCAGAGAACGGCCGGGTAAAGGTCGAATTGTATGATATTTACGGTAAACTGATAAAAGTACTGGTCAATGACAAGCAGACAGCCGGACAGCATACGCTCCGTTTTAACGGATCCGCTCTTCCGGCGGGTGTTTATACCTGTCGTGTAAAATCGGGCAGTACCATAGCAGCAACCAAAATTACCATTCTGAAATAAGATTCATAGAAATTATAAAAAGGCCTTCCGGGGTTTAAAACATCAGGAAGGCATTTTTTATTTGCAGTATGTATGTTTTAAACCATTCTTTAGCTGTTCATTTCTTGTCTCGCCAAGAAACGAAC
>QMPO01000343.1 GCA_003648625.1 Bacteroidota bacterium | reverse complement strand
ACTATTTGTAAAGCAACCCTGTTTTCCGCTTAAAATTTAACGGCCTTTTAACAAAAAGCGTTAAATAACTGTTAAACAGGTAAGCCGCTGCTAAATTCTGTAAGTACCTGCGTTTAATTCGACTATATTTAATAATATGTAAACTTTTAATAAGCTCATTTTTATTAAACGCAACTTTCAATTATCCGGGTAGTCATTTACTGTGATGAACCGCGAGGGAAAGTTACAGTACGATATTACATAGTGTGTTTGTTTATTCTGGCGGGCGGAAAAAAATTCCGTCCGCCTTTGTTTTTATCAAGAATGAGTTGTTGATAACACAGCCACTGTCGCCGCTTGCAGGATAAAAAAAAATGTAATTTTAATTTGATTTTTCAAAAGATTGAGTACATTTGTTACTCAAAGTTTGAAATGTGCATATGTTTTTCACTGATGCATAGCTACTTGCATTGAAAAAAGCGTCTGCCTGTTTCAGCTACAGATGAAAAACAAACCAAATATGCTGGGCACGCTGATTACATCAAAAACGCGGATTAAGCTGCTGTTGAAGTTTTTTCTGAACAGTAACAATACCGCCTACCTCCGTTCCCTTGAACCCGAATTCGGTGAATCAACCAACGCCATCCGCCAGGAGCTGAACCGCTTCGAAGAGGCCGGACTGCTGGTTTCTGCAAGCGAAGGGAACAAGAAAATCTACAAAGCAAATACAAATCACCCGCTCTTTCCCGAAATAAACGGCCTGCTGATGAAACACATCGGGCTCGACAAAATTATTGAGAAAGTGGCGCACAAGCTGGGAAAGCTCGATACAGTTTACCTGGTTGGCGAACTGGCCAAAGGTCAGAACAGCAAGGTCATCGACCTGTGGTTTGTGGGAGATAAAATTGATAAAAAATACCTGCTTGATCTGATTGAAAAAGCAGAACAGGTGATCAACCGGAAGATCCGGTACATCATTCTGGATAATAAAGAACTGAACGACTTCCTTTCAGTAAACAGCAAAAACGAACTTTTGCTACTCTGGAAATCGTAGCGGTTCATAAACATAAGAAACAATAAATCAGTTACATGTGAAATAATCATGTGACTTAAGAGGCGGAAGCATGCCTGGGAGTAACGAAAAAAAAATGGAACAAAGAATGCAAACGGCAATCCGGGCAGCTATTGAGGCCGGAAAAGCAATACTGACTATTTACGATACGGATTTTGAAATTGTGCAAAAAGCTGACGACTCACCGCTCACAACGGCTGACAAGGAAGCGCACAGGATTATTTCGGCTTACCTGAAAGAAACCGGACTTCCGGTGTTGAGCGAAGAAGGAAAACAACTGCCCTACGAAGAACGGAAACAGTGGCAGCAGTTCTGGATGGTGGACCCGCTGGACGGTACTAAAGAATTCATTAAGAAAAACGGGGAGTTTACCGTGAATATCGCTTTTATCGATGGGCATAAAACGATAGCCGGTGTTATTTATGTGCCGGTAACCGATGTGCTGTATGTCGGGCTGCCTTCTGCGGGGGCATTTAAGCTGGAAGGGACCAAAGACTTCAACGGAACCATGGAACAAATGAAACGAAAAGCGATCCGTTTGCCTGAAGCTAAAACAGAGACGTACACCGTAGTGGCCAGCCGGTCGCACCTGAACAGCGAAACATCGGCCTTTCTGGAGGAACTAAAAAAACAGTATACCGACATCCGTGTTGTCTCCAAAGGCAGCTCGTTAAAACTGTGTTTGATCGCTGAAGGCAATGCCGATATTTATCCTAGATTTGCACCCACTTCGGAATGGGATATCGCTGCCGGCCACGCCATTGTGAACGCCGCAGGAGGCACGGTAACCCTCGCCGAAGATGATAAAACAGAATTAGTTTATAACAAAGAAAATATTTTAAACCCGTGGTTTGTGGCGAAGAGGAAGTAAACTAATTGCTGGTTACCGGTTGCTTGTTAAGCGGAAGATAAATACAAAAGACAGGTGAGGTAATGATGAAGAGCTATAAAGATCTGGAGATTTATCAGCAGGCATATCGATTAGCAGTGCAGATTCATCATAAGAGTTTGACATTACCGAAGTTTGAATTAGTATGAGCAAGGCAGCCAAATTAGAAGATCAAGTAAAAGTGTTAAAGATAACATTGCAGAGGGGTATGGCAGAAAGAGATACAAAGATGATTTTATTAAATTTTTAACATACGCACAAGCTTCCTGTGATGAGGTAACCTCTCAGTTAAGTATGATCAACGATCTTTACTTTTCTGAAGAGCCGTTAACGGAACTAAAGGAAGAATATGATATTTTAGGAAAAAGAATTAATAAATTTATACAATACGTTGAAGAAAACTGGAACAAATAACCAGCAACCAGCAACCAGTAACCAAATGACAAGTAACAACATACACACCACCTTCGATCGGATCCTGGACCGTAGTGCCAAAGAAAAACTATTGAACCAGCGGGCACGGGTGATCTGGATGACCGGTTTGTCCGGCGCCGGAAAAACCACCATCGCCCAGCATCTCGAACTGGAGCTGCATAAAAAAGGATACCTGACACAGGTACTCGATGGCGACAACATCCGCAGCGGCATCAACAACAACCTGGGGTTTTCCGAAGAAGACCGCTACGAAAACATACGCAGGATTTCCGAGGTATCGAAATTACTGATGCAAAGCGGAATTATCTGTATCAACAGTTTTATCAGTCCGACCACTGAGATACGGGAGATGGCCAAAAACATCATCGGAAAAAATGATTTTATCGAAGTTTTTGT
>QMPO01000342.1 GCA_003648625.1 Bacteroidota bacterium | reverse complement strand
TTACGGCAAAGCGGGCAGGAAGCTTCGTTTTGGCGTCTTTTCTTTGGTTCCTTTCTTTGGACGAACAAAGAAAGGGACGAAAAAGCCATACGCTACGTGCATCAGGATAAGTAAGAGTTTTAATTACCTGCTTCTTATCAATGATCTTCTTTAACCTCATGGTGGTACAGGTCGGGAATGAATGTCTGCTCCTCAAACGGGGTGCGTACATATCCTTTCTCCTGCTTTCTCGGCTGCAGCTCTATCGGCGGCGGTGTCAGGTCTTTATATGGTATCAGGCTTAATAAATGGGAGATCGTGTTCAGACGGGCTTTTCGTTTGTTGTCGGCATTTACCACAAACCACGGGGATATTTTGGTGTCGGTATAACTCAGCATCTCGTCTTTGGCTTTGGAATAATCCATCCAGCGGTCGCGCGACTTCAGATCCATCTCGCTCAGTTTCCACCTTTTTGTCGGGTCTTTCAGCCGCGCCTGGAATCTTTTCTCCTGTTCCTCCTCGCTGATGGAGAACCAGTATTTGATCAGCCGGATGCCCGACCGGATCAGCATGCGCTCGAAATTAGGGCACGAACGCAGAAACTCCCAGTATTCATCGTCGGTGCAAAATCCCATCACGCGCTCTACCCCTGCTCTGTTGTACCACGACCTGTCAAACAGTACCATCTCGCCTCCGGCAGGCAGGTGGGCAGCGTAACGCTGAAAATACCACTGGGTGGTTTCCTTCTCGGTAGGTGTGCCCAGGGCAACAACACGTACGACACGAGGATTCAGCTTCTCCGTTATTCTTTTGATCATCCCGCCTTTGCCGGCAGCATCGCGTCCTTCAAATATTATCATTACCTTCTCCTTTTTTATTTTAATCCATTCCTGCAGCTTCACAAGCTCTATCTGAAGCCTTTCCAGTTCCTTTTCGTAAAAATCATGCTTTATTCTGCCGTGCTTATCAAATTTTTCCATTTTCTTTAGTTTGGTATGTAAAATAATTTCCGGTGATTGCCCACCGATCTTCTAAAAAAATATTTAGCTTCGTCCTTTTAATTTGATGTTTGAAAAGTACAAAAATTATCAAATCGTCTGAAAAACGGTGTGCAATTTAATAGTTGGCTCATGAAAAAAACCTTGCTCATTTCCCTTATTCTGCTGTCGTGGATGTTTGCCCGCTGTCAGCATACGCTGAACGGAACGATATCCGGTATGGCCGGGGAAAAGATCACCTTAATGCAAATTTTTGCTGACAAGCATGGGCTGATCGATACAACCTACAGCGATGAAATCGGAAACTTCCGTTTTCAGCTCCCTGACGGCCTCAGGCCGGGAATGTACCGGGTGGCTGCCAGCTCCGGACCGGAGATAGACATTATTTACAATAAGGAAGATATCCGCTTTGTTTTTGTAAGGGATGAATACGGCACCTATGTGCAGGTGATCGAATCGGTGGAGAATATGATCTATTATGATTTTGTGAACCTGATACAGAAGAATCTTTTCAGGCTCGATGTGTTGAGCCCTGTAGTTACCTATTATCCGAAAAATGATCCTTTTTACGGCGAGGTGAAAAACAAAGTGCAGAACTTACGGGAAGAGATCAGCAAAAGAGCACAGGAACTCACCCGGAACAACCCCGAAACGATGGCATCTCATTTCATCACGGTGGAGCATCCGGTATTTGCCCCGATCGGCTTAAACGAGGAAGAGCAGAAAGAATATCTCAAAGCGCATTATTTCGATCATATTGATTTTAGCGACACGGTACTGCTCAAAACCAGCAGGATTAACTCGATGATCATCAACTACCTGACACTTTACCAGAGCCGTGAAGATGACAGGGAGACAACAGAAAACAACCTGCTGATGGCCCTTGACACGGTGCTTGAGAAATCGGTGGCTAATCCCGAAATGTACGCTTCTGTGGTCGACTTTCTTCTGGAAGGATTTCAGTCAATCGGATTTGACAAGGGAATGGAATACATTTCGGAACATAACCAGTTAGATCAGTTTTGTGAAAATACGGAGAAGCTGATCGAATTGCAGGGTAAGCTGGAACTGATCAGCCGCCTGGCTATTGGCAAAACGGCCCCCGATTTCAGCCATGCTGATATGAACGGAAATATGATTCACCTTGATGATATAAAAGCGGAAAAAACACTGCTGGTGTTTTGGGCCGCCTGGTGCCCGCATTGTAAAGAGTTGGTGCCTGAGCTCAACAGGATCACTCAGGAATATAGCGAGCAGCAGATAAAGATCATCGGTGTATCGGTAGATACCAGCCTGCCCGATCTGCAGTCTGTTATTGATGCCTATGAGATCTCCTGGCCAAACATTGCCGAAGGCAAAGGCTGGGATGGCGAAATACCCGGTTTGTACGGAATTGCCGCCACACCAACGATGTATCTGCTGGATGCCGATAAAAAGATCATCGCCAAACCCATAAACAAACGCGACCTTAAAAAAGCGCTCGGGTATTAGACTTATTTTGTGTGCTCTTCCGGATTTGTAATCCGGAAGCACAGGGACCCGGATTTATAATCCTGATAAACTCAAAGAGTTTTATACGTTTAGCTTAATTAATTACAGGGATTACAAATCCCCTTCTTCTTACATCCGGATTGCAAATCCGGATGAGCAGCAGAACCTCAGCGTTTCTCTGCGGAACTTTGCGTAACAGCTCAGCAACCCGCAACATTATGCAGTCATAAAGCAATACGAAAACGTTATGTATTATAAGCTGGCAGCCAGCACATCTACAATATGCATGGTTTTGATTGGGAGCTTGTGC
>QMPO01000341.1 GCA_003648625.1 Bacteroidota bacterium | reverse complement strand
TCGATCATCTGGGCATTCAGACCGATGAAACACATGGAGAACACAACGAGAAAGAAGAACTTTTTCATTTCCTGACGAATTAAAATTGAATGATTTAATGCTTAAAAATACGATTTTTTTGATTTCGCCAGGTCAGGGAATATTATTTATCGCTTACAACAAAAACGGCAGAGCCAAAAGCTTTTTTACTGTTTTCACCTATCCCACTGACGATCACCTCATACGCTCCGGGGTCGTCACTACAGAAAAAAGTTATTGTTGAGCCATTTTTACCGATAGTTATTTCCGGTTCCCAGAACAGCAGGTTTCTGAAATCGGGTTTCCTTTGGTCTTTCTTAGCAGCATCGGGCGATGTATGCACCGCACGGTCTTCCAGTGTCTGAAACTCAAGGAAAGTAGAAGAGGACGGCAATTCCATACCGGCGAAGTTAGTTGTTGTGGTTTCCAGGAAAACAATCCCGCGAAACACATGTTCACCATACACATAAGTACTGTTGATCACCGATATTCTTTCAATCAGCTCAGGGTTGATCTTCAACAATTCATTCACGTTAAATACGGGCAGGTCGTCAAGTAATATCAAGGGGTTTCCGTACAACTGGTTTGTCTTTTTATCCAACACTACAAGAGAAAAGTCGTCACCTTTTTTTGCCACCCGTACAAATGGTGTTATCTCGTTGATCACGTCTTTCAATGTAGGCAGCGGGATGTAATCATCCAAAATAATTGATTCATCCGGCTCGGGAAAACGAATTGCTTTCTGCGCAAAAAGTCGGGAAGAAGTATCCTCCGTATTAAAATACTCTTTCACCTGGGCACTTACATACATATCTTCAATAAACCGGCGTGTTGATGTATCCAGCAGTAGCGGAGCAGTATAAAATGACGGATAATCCCGTACAAAATCACTGTTGACAAGAATTTCCAGGTCTTTCTCCGGTTTGTTACCCACACATATGTAGACGCTTTGCAAACCATATACATGTTTGAGTGAGAAAAAGAATGCTCCCTGCTCATTTGTTGTATATACATGCAGTTGGGGAGTAGCACCAAAAACCGCCAGATACACATCGCTACCAGGTTCTGGTTGTTCTGTGATTACGTTCCTGACCTCTCCTCTGAGCATCACTCCCCGCGCTTCGGGCAGCCACTCTTTTCCCAGTTCTGCACCTGACGAAACAGGAAGTAATCTTCCGGTTTTCAGATGATGATCAACCACAACCAGGGCAGCTTCCAGTTGTTGTATAAATGAGTTATCATCCTGAAGTTTATCTTCAAGCCAGGCAGGCAGCAACCAGGGATTCTCCAGGATAAAAACGGGTATTACGTTGCGCTCTTTTTCATAGGTTCCTTTTTTCACTACCGAAACGTAACCGGTAAAAGTCTCATCCGGTGCAGCGTGCAAAGTTACTTCCACCTTCTCCCGGGTTTTGTACTTATCTTTTGACGTTGCAACACGGAGTTTCACAGGCTTGTCAGGTAAGTGCATGGCATGCTGCACCTGGATTATGTTCCCGTCGCTGTCTTCCAAAACCAGGTAAATAACTTTCTCATCGAACAGCCTCTGATCCGGCCCGATCTCATACCACCTGTCATCGGCTTTCACCTCCAATGTGCAGCAGCTAATCAACTGCCCGTCAAGTACATTCAGTTTATATAGCTGATCAGGCGAAGTCTTGTCCGTACATAGTTTTATTTTGACGGAAGATCCAGACCATTCGTATGAAAAGGCACCGTCTCCTTTTACAGCTGGAACAGCTGTTTGTACCGTATCCCCGTTTTTCAGTTTGATATTTGCAGAATAAGCAAGCGAATCCTGCCTTGGTATCATGGCAGTTCCCAAGCCGTTCGGGAAAAGCGTTATCCCGCCGGCCACATTTCCAAACTGATCTGTGAGAAAGGCCTCTTTTACCTTAGCTAGTATTGCCGGATGGATACGCACAACGACCTCATTGCCCTCGCTGATGCTTACCGGCGGATATACCTTTAGCTTCCAGTCCAGTTTCTTTTTATAGCCCGCCAGCGGCACAGCCGGATTGATGATTGTAATGAGTTTGCGGATAAAACGGCCGGATGTCTGGTTGCGCTGAAATTGAGTGTAGGCACGCACCATATATGTAGCTGTAACCAGACCATTGGGTATCTTGAACTCGCCAGCCGCACGTCCATTTTTCAATTCATACTTACTGCCTGCCACCGATTCGCCAAGAGGATTTATTAAATCAATATACAGGTAGTTGCTCAACTGCCCCTGAGGATTGTCCCCTTCCACAAAATAATCTGCCCGGAACCAGACCGACTCTCCGGGCAGGTAGATGTCGCGGTCTGTCCGGATAAAAATGTCTTCTGAAAGATCACCTTGTCCTGATACTGTCATAAACGAAGTATTGACAGCAAGAAACAACAGCATGAACCAGCGCACTTTTTTCATTTCATATCCCATTTAATATACAACTAGTCATCCACCCAAAAATCGGGTTTTTCAATGGTGCCCCCTTTTTGCCTGCAGTCGACACACCGCTGGTCGGGCAGTGCCCTGCGGTGGTTGACATCGGTTGTTACGTATAATGGCCATACAGCAGACCCTGTCCAGCGGATATATCCGTAGGCCTCATAATCACCATCATCCAGTTCGCAAACCCCATAATAAAATTCCACCTCATTCGAAAAAGGCCGGTTGACAAATATCCTTTTTTCACTGACACCTGCCACCAGGAAGTATCCTAACAAAACATCCTCCCCATTATCCACATTATGCACATTCCCTTTTATCTGGTAAGGCTGCTGAGCGTA
>QMPO01000340.1 GCA_003648625.1 Bacteroidota bacterium | reverse complement strand
GTACATCGACTTGATAACACTTTCAAACCCGTTAAATACCGAGAGGACAATGATCAGTGCTGCCGTACCAATAGTCAGCCCGACAACGGTGATCAGCGAAATGATGTTGATCAGGTTGTGCGACTTTTTAGATACAAGGTACCGTTTGGCTATAAAGAGCGAAAGCTGCATTCCATCGGTTTTTAAACAAAAGTTATATATCGTTCGGCTATTTCCATGCTTTGGCGATCAATCCTGTGCCTGTTTTGTGTTTTTTACGCACATCCATATAATTCAGAAGCAGAACGAACGGAAATGTGATCAAATAATAAAACGGAAGCAGGATAAAAAACAGATATGATGCATTTAACATAACAATCGGGTATTTCATACTCAGCCGCCAGGCGATCTTTCCCGGTTTTCCGTATTGGTAATATACCTCTGTACGCGAAAATCCTGCTGTT
This sequence comes from Bacteroidota bacterium, assembly GCA_003648625.1. GTDB lineage: Bacteria > Bacteroidota > Bacteroidia > Bacteroidales > F082 > UBA4459. The sequence continues at coordinate 2,357 of QMPO01000340.1, read as the reverse complement.
TTCATTTTACCGATAATTTCCTCCACCCCGTAACCGTCACGTACATGTTCGTCGATAAACGAGTGTTCTCCTTCGCCTTCTTCATGGTCGTGGTGATGCACATCTGACCCTCCCTGATCGGAAGGTGTCGATATCAGTAAGAAACCACCTGTTTTCAGCGAGTCACAGAAATTTTTCAACACCTGCTCGTCTTCTTCTATGTGTTCCATCACGTCCACACACAACACAAAATCGTAGGTTTCCGCTTCGCTGAATTTCGTAAGATCAGCCACAGCAAAAGACACCTTGTTGTAGCCGATTTTTTGAAAAAAGCCGTTGCAGTCGTCAATCTGCTCCTTTTTCACATCCACCCCCTTGATGGTCCAGTTTTTAAATTTTGAAGCCATGTAATATTCGTACTGGCCAAAACCGGAACCGGCATCCAGCACCACTTTCGGGCCTTTATTATCTTTCACCCACTGCTTTATTGCCTTACGTATGTGCCACGAACGCAACAAAAGCACATCCAGTAAACGGTAAAACAGCTTACGCATAAACGGAGTGGCGTTGAACACCCTGCCCAGCTTTCTTTTTATCGGATCGTACTGCATTAATTTTTCTGTTTGATTATGTGATTTGTGTAACGATCATTCATCATCGAGCAAGTGCTCAATGTTCTCAATATAATCCAGCGAATCATCATCATAAAAATGAAGTTCGGGAACCACACGCAGTTGGTGCCTGACTCTTGCCCCTAGTTTGCCCCGTATCTCTTTCGTATGTCTTTTAATATCGGTCAGCAAGGCGTTTTTATCCGTTGTGGCAAACAGGCTCAGATATACTTTGGCAATCGAAAGGTCAGGACTCACTTTCACTTTTGTCACTGTAACCAGTGCTCCCCTGGTAACATGCTTCAGGTCAATCTGCATGATCTCGCCCAGATCTTTTTGCAGCAATTTCGACACCCGGTTTAATCTCATATTTTCCATACGGCAAATTTACATGAAAAGCGTTTCATTGACAAAGAGGTGAAAATTCTTCTGCGCCGTTATCTAAGTTCCATAGTTATAGAACACTGATGACACGGATCAGACTGATTTGCACGGATTTTTATCTGCGGTTATCTGTTGTATCTGCGGCATTTGTGTTCCATTTTTTCCGGTCGTTGGTAACTATTTTTCTTATTATTGGAACACTGATGACACGGATCGGACTGATTTGCACGGATTTTTATCTGCGGTTATCTGTTGTATCTGCTTCATCTGTGTTCCATCTTTTCCTGTCGTTTGTAAATATTTTTCTTCTGAATTGAGGCTTTTTACCAAAATTCAATAACAGCCCTATCTCCATCTCTGTTGCCTTCAGATAGTTTATTAATTGATACTCATGCTCCTCAACAATTCCTTCTGCTGCTTTCAGTTCAACAATTATTTTGTCTTCTACAATTATATCGGCAAAATAATCGCCTACCTTATTAGTTTTATAAAATACATCAATATGCTGTTGCTGTTTGCATGAAAACCCCATTTCTTGTAATTCCAGCATCATAGCGTTTTCATAAACCTTTTCAAGAAACCCATACCCGAGGGTATTATAAACAGTATAAAATGCTTTTAATATTTTTTCTGTTATCTCTGCATGTAAATAACTGTTTTCCATATCTTTTTATTTAGATGTTTAAACAAAATTAGCGTTTTTTATAGAACACGGATGACACGGATCGGACTGATCTGCACGAATGGTCGTTTATCTGTGATCATCCGTTACATCAGTGTCATCTGTGTTCTATTTGTTCGGGTTTCGGATTTGAACTGAAAAAAAATAACGTACATTTGTTAGAACAATCTGCTGACCCTTGATAACCACAAAACATATCAAAGAATTAGTCCGCCGCGACCTGTCACCCCTGATTGAAATACGGCGGCATCTGCATGCGCATCCCGAACTGAGTGAGCAGGAAGTAAATACGGCTGCCTATATCTCCGGCCTGCTGAACGAATGGGGGCTGGAACATCAGACAGGTATTGGTGGTTTTGGCATTACGGGTGTGATTGAAGGGAAAAACCCGGAGAAAAAAGTGATCGCCCTGCGTGCTGATATGGATGCACTTCCGATCATGGAAGAAAACGATATTTCGTATAAATCGGTCAAGCCGGGCGTAATGCATGCCTGCGGCCATGATGTACACATGACCTGCCTGCTGGGAGCGGTAAAAATCCTCCACGAACTACGTGATACTTTTGAAGGCACGGTAAAATTCATTTTTCAGCCTGCCGAAGAGTTTGCCCCGGGCGGTGCCTTGCGGATGCTTGAAGCCGGTGTCCTGGAAAACCCTGCTCCAAGGCTGATCTGCGGCCAGCATGCGTTTCCCGAACTGG
>QMPO01000339.1 GCA_003648625.1 Bacteroidota bacterium | reverse complement strand
GACTGTAGTCGCCACATTTCTTATCCATTTCTCTGCCCAGGGTCAACGTACCCGTACATTGAATACGGCCGCCCGTGTCAGCTACCTCACAGAAAAAGAAAAGCAAATGATCTACGAGATCAACCTGGTGCGCAGCCAACCGCAGGAATATCTTAACATTTTGAGACCGTATCTGAAAAGGGCTGAAGCCGAACTGGAAATCTACGGGCCCGGCGAGGTCAGGTATTCTGTTGAAACAACCTACATGCAGCAAAACGGAAAGCTGTCGGTTTATAAGGTAGATACTGTTGCCTATCACAAGTACGAAGAAGAAGTGCATGCCATCAGAAGTTTAATGAACGACCTCCAAGATTTGCAACCCCTCTCCGTCCTGCAACCCGATTACGGAATTTATAAAGCCGCTAAAAAACACGGGGAAGATCAGGAAAGACACAACTGGGGTCTGGCACATTACGGAAGTGACAATTCAACACCCATGGAACGTATTGTCCGGTTTGCTCCAGACATGAAAACAGGCAACGAAAACATTGCCTCCCGATATCCCGAAGCAACACCACGCGAAATTGTCATTCTTCTGCTTATCGACAGCGGCATCAAAGGATACGGGCACCGGTACAACCTGCTCAACCCGCAGTGGACACACGTAGCGTGCTATGCCGGCGGCCTTCATAACGGTATGTATCGATGGCTGCAGGAATTTGGTGAAAAAAGATAACGATGACTATTTTACAGTGAGATATAATCAGAAAAAAAGGCGCTTCGAATAATCCGGAGCACCTTAGCTTTATCTATGCTAATAACTTATTCCACTACGTCAGTTTCTTCCACCTGAACAATCGTTTTTGTTTCCTGATCGAAGACAAATGCAACAACATGACAATTTTCGGGTACCCACTCGCTTTCAAAAGGAACAGTAACTTCCATAACATATTTTTTTCCTGTCACTACAGGATCATCATCAGTTAATAGTTCGCCCCACACACCATTGGTATAACGCAGCACGTGCATAAACACATATTCTTCAATTTTCGGCGTATCGCCTACATTATTATCATTATTCATCTGCGGCCCGACAATGCTGTCCTGTGTAACGCAAAGAAGCACATGATATGTTCCTTCCAAAGGATAGAGAAACTCTGTTGTAATTGTTGATGTAAGCGTATTTTGTTCAAAATCGTTGTTGACGGTCATTTTTGCTTTGGCTTCTTTTTCCATTTCGGTGCTAATTGCCGATCCCCATTCTGCCGGGCTTACAATATAATCGCCCGGGGCTTTCTGTATCCTGTTTACCAGTCCATTCGGGTTTCCGGCAGCACTTACGCCAAAAAATCCATCCCATGCTTCTCCGGCTTCAGTCCTGAAGTCCTGTGGCATATCTGATTTAGGGCGGGCAAAAAATCCGGCATGTACAGCCATTACAACCAATCTTTCCCCATAAAATTCTTTCAGTTGTTCTGCAACAATAGCTGCCGTTGGGCAGTTCACGCAATCGTGCCCGGTATAATCTTCAAGCAATACTTTTTGTTCTGCTTCTCCGCCATTACCTCCTCCGTCTTCTTTATACGGTGGTTCTATTTTTTCACATGCGTAAAAAAGGAAACTTACTGCTGCTACTATTGATATGATTCTAATTATTTTCATATTCATATACTATTAAAAACTACTGCTAATGGTAACATAAAAACCGCTGGATGCGGGAACTGCCCTGCAAACACCACCCACACAAACAATTCCTTCGCGCTGTCGCCCGTAGGTAATGGCAATACGTGTTGTGCGGTGTGTGTAGCCAAACGACCCTGTATAATAGTTGATCCTCTTGACTTCATCAGGGTTTCCGTAATTGTATTGATCGGAAAAGGAAACAAACCAGTGCGGCGATACTGTGTATTCCACCAGTAACGCAGCCCAGTCACCTTTATCCCTGTCTGTCCACAGGCCCTGCAGCTCCCACCTTAAAGCTTGCTTCGATGTAAATTTATAAGTCATTTCAAGTACGCCAATATTGCTATATACAACCGGGGCACCGGTATGGCCTTCCAGCGTGGCTATATCATACGTCTGATACATGTACGTAAGTGTACCCTTGAATTTTTTTGAGAATTTTTTATCAATCTCAATATTAAAATCCTGCCAGAAAATACGTTTGCCGAATTTAAAAAACGGCGAAGTCCATCCATCAGTTCCCGGAAGATCTATAGCTGTAGTATCTGTTCCCGGAACATTTACAGGGTCTCTTACAATATCATTCACCTGCGAGTAGTTGATGGCGATACCCATACCGTATTTGCCGCCAAGTTTCGATTTTTTAGGCACTTTATAGTTCAGCTGAAACTGAAAACCAATTTCTCCGTTGGGTTGGGTGTTGTATGGATACATCGAAGTAAGCATATAAGTATGCGTTTCGGTATTAGGCGGCAGGAAGTTGATATCGAGGCCATTGGCCGTAACAGCCCTGTTCGATTTATAGCTCATGTTATCGTAGCGCTTGAACATAGCATACAAACCGAATCCTTTGGCAGAATATGTAGCACTCACCAGAAAACCTTCTCCCGCTTTATAAATAATATTATTAATGGCTGAAGGATCGTTAATTTTATAGGCGTATTCAGTTGACAGGTTGAACCTTCCCACGCCAAGTGTCATACGTCCAGCCATATTACCGACATTCCGGGGTAGTTTGTACAGAGGATCCTGGTCGGCCTGGTACTTGCTTACAAAACTTCCGCCAAGTACGAGTCTTACTTTAGAGTCACTCATGCCTTTGATTACCTGGTTGAAGTCCATTTCCGCATCAAATCCTTTTACGATACCCCGGCTGTTTTT
>QMPO01000338.1 GCA_003648625.1 Bacteroidota bacterium | reverse complement strand
CTTTCCAGTTTATGCTTGTCGAAATCCACAGCCCATTTCTCCGGAATCTCCATCTTCGTCATCTTATTTTCCTGGGATAAAAGAGGAAAAGAAAGAGGAATGACAACTAAGAGGATGAATAATGTCTTCATTTTTTTAATTAACGGAGTGGGCTATGATGCGTGCCGCTCTATTTCCTATTATTTTTCTTGATTTGTAGCATCTTCAAATACACAGCTACCTCCCTAAACAACAACTATATGCGGTATACATTATGAGCCATTGTTAGCCCCTGTTTGTTTTTAGTCATAATGAAACCTACATTTTGCAATAAGAATTTCATCGTCTTTTACCGCATAAATTAGTCTATGTTCTCCATCAATTCTTCGCGACCAAAAACCTTTGTATTTGTGCTTTAATGGTTCTGGTTTCCCAAGACCTGAAAACGGAGTTCGTGAAATGTCTTTTAATAAGTCGTTTATTTTTTTTACGTGCTTTTTATTGGTCTTCTGCCAGTATAAGTAGTCTTCCCAAGATTCATCAACAAAAATGTATCTCATAATTCAATTAAGTCTTTTTGAAACGATGAACCTTTTTTTAATTTCTCTATAGCAGAATCTAATCTGGATTCATTCTTTTTGGATGATAATTCATGTTGGGTTGCTGTCAATGAGTTATATTCTTCCAATGAAATAACGACTACTCCAGAATCTTTTCCTCTGTTGATAATCAAAGTTTCAAAATTTTCAGTTACTGAATCGAGATACTTTTTAATATTCTTTCTAAAATCTGATATCGTTGCTATTAACATAATTTTTTAATTATTTAGTACGAAATAAGGTACAAATATATGTACATTTAGTTAATAAGGCAAATTATTCTTTTGTCAAATTAGTGCTAACGTTTAGTTTTTCCATCTAATAACTCCTTCAGCCTTTTTGCTTTATCAGCCATATAAGTATCGGTCAACCACATGTTAAGCTTCGCTTTTCTAAAATGAATAACGAGTTTAGCTTTTTTACAAGATTCCGCATCTGGAAAATATGGAACTCCATTTAATATCCACGTAACAATTCTTAACCATTTGGCTAGTATAAGAAACCAAACCTTATTTAAATCAACGGATTGTAAATCATTATAAGAGTAAAAGTCAGTATTTCGTTCTGTTTGCCCATCAATTAATTTAAATCCATTATCAAGAAGTTGAAATTCTATTTTCGGATTTCTTTTTAAAAGAATATTTTCACTCATCATATTTTTTATTTCTGGTTATTTCTTACATTTAACACAACTTGTTTATATGTGGAATAAAGTTACACATATATCTGTTTACTTGCAGGTTAACAGGAACTTTTTTATGCCCGGTGTCTCTTTATCCGTTTGCTGCTCCTCCAACCCTATCAGAGATACTTACATCGGTTGGTTGGAGACAGGACACCAGCAAAGGAGGTGGGAGGCAGTTACATCCTTACCTACACATCCTTCATCGACAGACTGATCCGTTTCCGATCCACATCAATGCCAAGCACTTTCACTTGCACATGCTGGTTTAATTTCACATAATCAGCAGGGTTGCTTATAAACTCATCGGCAAGGTGGGAGATATGCACCAGCCCGTCCTGCTTGACACCAATGTTCACAAAAGCCCCGAAGTTGGTGATGTTGGACACAATGCCGGGCAGCACCATACCAATTTCCAGGTCGGTGATCTTGTGAATGCCTGGCGCAAATTCAAATATTTTGGCTTTCTTGCGCGGATCAAGGCCCGGTTTTAACAGTTCTTTTTTAATGTCGTTCAGTGTGGCTAAACCGGCTTTTTCGCTTATAAACAGGGCAAAATCCAGTTTTTCAAGCACCTCTTTGTTGCCGATCAGCGCAGCTACATCCAAACCGGCATGATCGGCGATTTCCTCTACCAAACGATAACTCTCAGGATGCACCGCGCTATTGTCCAATGGGTTGTCGCCGTTCCTGATCCGTAAAAACCCGGCACACTGTTCGAAGGCTTTGTCGCCCATGCGGGCTACGTCCATCAGGTCATCACGCAAACGAAAAGCTCCGTGTTCATCCCTGAAATCCACAATGTTTTGTGCCAGTTGTGGTCCCAGCCCCGACACATATTTCAATAAATGTTTGCTGGCGGTATTCACATCCACGCCTACCATATTCACACAACTTTCCACCACACGGTCCAGCGATTCCTTCAGCTTTTTCTGAGCCACATCATGCTGGTACTGGCCCACACCTATGGATTTCGGGTCTATTTTTACCAGCTCGGCCAGGGGATCCATCAACCGGCGGCCAATGGAAACCGCTCCGCGTACAGTTACATCGTAATCAGGGAATTCTTCCCGTGCTTCAGGCGAAGCGGAATAGATGGAGGCTCCCGCCTCATTTACCACAAACACCTGCACGTCGTCATGGAAACGTATGCGACGGATCAGGTTCTCCGTTTCCCTGCCGGCTGTGCCGTTACCAATGGCAATGGCTTCGATTTTGTACTGCTGCACCAGTGTGTTGATCTTACTCATTGCTTGCTTGCCCTGCGATTGGGGAGGGTGGGGGAAGATGGTGTCGTTATGCAGCAGCTTACCCTGAGCGTCAAGGCAAACGATTTTGCAGCCGGTACGAAAACCGGGATCGATGGCCAAAGTACGCTTTTCACCAAGGGGCGCCGTCAGCAGCAACTGTTTCAGGTTTTCGGCAAACACTTTGATGGCTTCCTCGTCGGCCAGCTCTTTGGAAGAAGCCGCAAATTCCGTTTCGATAGCAGGAGCAAGGAGCCGCTTGTAGCTGTCCTTAATGGCCAGAGCCACATGACCGGAGATATCATTCTTGATAAAATACCTTT
>QMPO01000337.1 GCA_003648625.1 Bacteroidota bacterium | reverse complement strand
TTTTCTACGATGAATCTCTATTTATCATAGAAACCAGAGCGCCAGGATGCATTTACAACTAATTCGTTGATTGGTGTACTTCACTCTCCGCCTTTGAAAAAATGCGTTAAGAAAATCAAATCATGGAACGTTAAAAAAGAAAATCTGTTTGAGCACAGCGAGTTATTTTCTTTTAGTGGAATGATTTGATTTTTAGCAATTTTTTCAGCAGCGGCGGCATTTTTTGCTTCCTTTTTTTTGCTGTTGAAAAAAAGGAAGAGCCCGTCCGGCTTGAGGACAAAGAAATAAGTTTCTCATATCTTAGTGCTTTCTGAGCAACCTGCATTACTTTTCATTTATTTCTTTGTCCGTTGAGATAACCCCGCCTGTTTTAATATTCCTATATATCGGTAAAATAATGATAGGTTAACTGGCAATGGAAACAATACGAAATTTTATCTTCTTTCGGGAAAGAAAACCTGAAATAAAAATAAATCACTAAAGATTATTGTTGAATATGTTATAGCAAAGCACATAAAAAAGCACAGGCACCCCCTTAATTCAACAAATCAAATTAACTTTGTATGAAAGTTTAAATCAAATCAGCTATGTCTTCAGAACGGCCGTTCAGGTATCCGAACTCATTGGAGTTGCTGAGCAAGATCAACCGTCTGCTCAAGCAAAACAGAAAACCTGAAGAAACTTTTCAGCAACTGGTAACCATTTATTCGGGCCAGCGCGAGTTTTCCCTGTACGCCGGCATACAGATCACTTACGATAATCAGGAATATATATCGGAGGGATTTACAGTTACTGAGCATTGCCGCGAAGCTTATTTTACCTCGCCGGCAGGAAAAAAAGGGATGCTAAAATTGTGTCTTGCTCAGGACGAACCGGCAGGTGAAGAATCCGCCGGAAAAGACCAGGATTATTTTCTGGAAAACTTCAGCAACCTGCTTACCCGCTACCTGATCCGCATGGATAAAGACGAATCTGCTTCAAGGCTGGTCTCCGACAAAATAAACCAGTCAGGACCAAGTTCCCTTAGCAACGAGTTCGTACAGGAATTTTTGAACAAATACACGTACAACCGCGATATTTACCACGATCTGATGCCGTTCAAGGTAAGAGAGATCCTGCTCATATCAAGCCTCTACGATGCGTATGCCATTGAGAAAGAGGGACGCTTTTCGGAACATATGCTCGGGCAATACGGACAGTTAAATCTGACATCGATTCCCCGGATTACAGGTGCGTCTTCCTTTGAATATGCACTGGAACACTTGCGCAAACGCCATTTCGACCTGATCATTTACATGGTGGGCGTTGATAAAAAAACGCCGATCATCGTCTGTGAAGAAATCAAGCGGCGCTATCCGTACATCCCGATTTTTCTGCTGCTGAACAACAACTCGGATCTGCCTTTTTTTACCGAAGAGGTGAAAAAAATTGATTTTGTGGACAAAATATTTACCTGGAACGGCGATGCCAGTATCTTTTTCTCCATGATCAAACTGCTGGAAGACAAGATCAATGTGGAAAATGATACCGAAGTGGGGAAGGTCAGGGTTATTCTGGTAGTGGAAGATTCGCCCGATTACTACACGCGGTATTTGTCGTTTCTGTACCGTGTAGTAATGTACCAGACCAAAGAAATTATCGAAGATGTGGATACTGACGAACTTTATAAGGTACTGCGGATGCGAGCCAGACCTAAGATACTGCTGGCTACCAACTTTGAAGAGGCTACAGAGATTCTCCACAAATACAAAAACTATATGCTCTGCCTGATTTCGGATGTGAAATTCGACCGAAATGGGGTGAAGGACGATAATGCCGGTATCGAACTGTTGAAACTGGCCCACAAGGAACTTAAAAACCTGCCCACAATCCTGCAATCGGCTGACGATACGTATGCCGATGTGGCAAAACAGTACAATTCACTATTTCTGCACAAGCAGTCGGATACCCTATACCAGGACATAAGGCATTTCCTGACCAATTACCTCGGTTTCGGGGATTTTATTTTTAAAGACGGACAGGGCAACGAAATAGGCCGTGCTTCCAACCTGAAAGCTTTTGAGAAACAGTTGCGTACCATTCCCGACGAATCACTGGTTTATCATGCCAGCCGCGACCACCTGTCGATGTGGTTGATGGCCAGGGGCGAGATCAGGGCAGCCAACATTCTGAATCCGAAAAAGGTAACTGATTTTAAAAGCACTCGCGAACTGCGCGAAGCTATTCTTTCGATGATCAGAGAGCACCGGAACGAGCAGGAAGCCGGGAACATTATGCCTTTTTCGGAAGATGTGGAAATAACCGAAAGAAATATCTACACCCTCGCCGAAGGAGCACTGGGAGGCAAAGGCAGGGGACTCGCTTTTATTAATGCGCTGATCAACAAATACGACTTCGAGAACTACCTTTCCGATATCAGGATCCGGACACCCAAAACATTTATTATAGGTACGGCCGAATTTGAATCGTTTATTAAAAACAACAACCTGAACCCGCTCATTGCTGACGAAACAGATTACGAAAAAATACGGGAGACATTCATCCAGGGAAAATTATCAGACGAACTGATGCAGAAACTGGAACATTTAATTGGTAAAATGAACAGACCGCTGGCTGTCAGGTCATCGGGCTTGTTCGAAGATTCGCTGATGCGGCCTTTTGCCGGAATTTTTGAGACTTACCTGGTTCCAAATAACCATCCTGACCGTCAGTTGCGGCTCCGACAGCTATGCGATGCCATAAAACTCGTATTTGCATCAGTATTTTCCAATACAGCCAGGGGCTATGTGAAAGCCATCGACTATAAAATTGAAGAAGAGAAGATGGCCGTAGTGATCCAGGAAGTGGTAGGCCACCAATA
>QMPO01000336.1 GCA_003648625.1 Bacteroidota bacterium | reverse complement strand
TTACTCATACCCTTGTTTATTTCACCATATATTCTGTCGGTGGCCTGGAAGGATTTCTTTTTTCTTGTCTTCGGCAATTCGGGTTTCATCTCGTCATTCTTTGGCGTAGGTCTGGTATTGACTACTATTTATACACCTTTGTCCATGATTATAACCGGCAGTGCTTTGTCAAATATCAACAAGCAATTGGAAGAATCCGGATTTATGATCACAAATTTTCGAAGAGTGAGTCTGAAAATTACCTTACCCCTGATCAAACCGGCTCTGATTAGTTCCTTCGTGCTGATTTTCATTTTTAGCATTTCTGAATTCTCGGTTCCGGCATTTTTCGGAGTTAAGGTTTTTACTACCGAGATATTTACACAATTTTCTGCTTTTTACAACCATTCGATGGCCATTCTACAATCCTCTTTACTGATACTGATTTGTATCTTACTTCTGTTTACCGAAGGGAAATATCTTGCTGAGGCTCCATTTCTTTCTGTTGGCAGTAAAGGGACAAGCAATAAAACATATAACATAAAAAACGGGTTTAGTCTGCTTTTTCTTTCCGGATGGCTTTCTATATCCGTTGCGTTGCCTTTTATCACACTTTTTATACAGTCGTTTAAAGGCGGGACTGATAAAATTATACAAGCTGTCGGCTTGTTAAAACCAACCTTTGCTAATTCAATAGGATTGGCTTTTACCGGGGCATTGATCATAACGTTTATCGGCTTTGTTGCTGCTTACGGAACCAGAACAAAAAAAGGAACATCTTTCGATTGGTTGTTGCTGGTTGTTTTTGCCATTCCTTCAACTATTTTTGGCATCAGCCTGATCAAATTTTATAACCATCCCTTCCTCGATGTTATTTATTCGGGTTACGCCATCATATTGATCGGTTATGCAGGAAAGTTTTCGTTTATTGCCGCCAGGCTGATTGGTAATGCAATGAAACAACTTCCTGATTCGCTGGGCGAAGCAGCACAAATCGAAGGTATTTCAGAAATAAACCGGCTTCGAAAGATAACAATCCCATTGATCATACCTTCTCTGTTTGCTGCTTTCATCATCAGTTTTATTTTCAGCCTGGGCGAACTGGGAACAACGATCATGGTTTATCCTCCGGGAACGGAGATTATGCCCATAAAAGTTTTCACGATCATGGCCAATGCACCGCAATCACTGACAAGCTCCATGACCTTGATTGTTTTTTCTGTAACTTTACTGATTATCATTGGCTTCTATTTCTTAGCGAAACCATTGGTTAAAGATCATAATAGTTATGTCCAAAATTAAACTCGACAACATAACGCATTCTTATGGAGTAAAAACTGTGCTTCATAAGTTGACTTTAGCTATTGAAGCTAACAAATTAACCTGTCTCCTCGGAAGTTCAGGGTGTGGAAAGACAACCATTTTGCGTCTGATTGCAGGTTTGGAAGTCCCACAGCAGGGACAAATAGAAATTGCGAATAAGATCGTTTCGGAAAACGGGAAGATCCTTGTACCTCCACACCTTCGGAACACAGGTTTTATATTTCAGGATCTTGCCCTGTGGCCGCATTTTACGGTTTATAAAAATATTGCGTTCGGTTTAAGTGAACGGGGAGAGGAGAAAGTAAAAGAAACTGTATTTGACATGCTTGATTTTTTCGGTTTGCAGGAACAAGCTGAAAAATATCCACATCAATTGTCAGGTGGGCAAAAACAATTGGTGGCAATAGCGCGTTCACTGGTACTTAAACCGGAAATCCTGTTGATGGACGAGCCCCTGGCAAATCTTGATGTGAAACTGAAACATAAAATACTGGAGCACATTAAAAATTTGAATAAGAATTTTGACCTGACCCTTGTTTATGTTACCCACGACCATAAAGAAGCGTTTGCCATAGCTGACAAAATAGTGGTTCTGAGCGAAGGAAAAATAGAAGAAACCGGAACAGTTGAGCAGATAAAAAAGTCAGAAAATGCGTATGTAAGCTATTTTTTAGAATATTGAAAATGGATGTTAAATAAAATCTATGAAGAGGTTCCGTCTAGTTACAAATTTTGGAACGGCTTTATTTTTTAACGAATTATAAAATTTATTCAAATGAAAATTTTAAGTATTATTTCACTGAGCATTGTCTTCCTCATCGGCTGTAATCAGGCACAAACCAGCAACAACAACACAACAGGAGAAAAGGAAAAAGTAAGTGAAACTAACGAGATGGTGTTACATGTATTGGCTGACACAGTATTTACATTCAACAATTGTGAAAAGGGAAAAATTCCGGCAGGCTGGTCGCAATATTTTACGGGAAAAGGAACCGGAACCGAATGGCAAATTACAGATGATAACGGCAACAAAGTTTTGGCTCAGTTATCCGATGACAATCCGAACTATCATTTCAATGTCATCGTCTATGACGGGATGGAAATGAAAGATGCCGAACTGGAAGTCCGGATAAAAGGTGTCGCCGGCCGGATGGATCAGGGGGGCGGTTTTGTCTGGCGTTTTACAGATGCCGACAACTACTATGTTGTGCGGGCAAATCCGCTGGAGGATAATGTAGTGCTGTATAAAGTGGAAAACGGAAAACGTACCGATTTACCGCTGTTGGGTAAGGGAAGGACTTACGGTATGGATGTGAAACCGCTTGGCAGTGGATGGAATACTCTGAAACTGACTGTTAGAAATGATCTGTTTACTGTTTACCTGAATGGGGAAGAATTATTTCAGGTGAAGGACGAAACATTTAAAAATGCCGGAAAGATCGGCCTGTGGACCAAAGCAGATGCCGTTAGTTATTTTGATGACTTTCAGGTGGTAAGTATGAAGTAGAACGGATAAGTGCATAGAGTCCAGCTTGAAATAAAAAAACGACGCAGTACATATAACTGCGTCGCCAGATCATAACCT
>QMPO01000335.1 GCA_003648625.1 Bacteroidota bacterium | reverse complement strand
GTGGAACAACCTTTTTTACTTACCGACAATCTGGGTAAGTACGACATTGATGTGACGTTAAAAGGCGGTGGAATAACAGGCCAGGCAGAAGCTCTTCGTTTGGCCATTTCGCGCGCACTTCTTAAAATTGATCCTGAGTATCGTCCTGTTCTTAAAGAAAAAGGTCTGCTGAAACGGGATCCACGGATGGTGGAACGTAAAAAGCCGGGTCAACCCAAAGCTCGTAAAAAATTCCAGTTTAGTAAACGTTAGATTATTCATTTACACCGGAAAGAGTTTAGTATCCAAATTGCCAAAACTTCGTTCGCGAACTATTTGGCAATTGCTTGAAGAGAATGTAAACAAATTAAAATTAAAAAAATGACGAAAGTAAGTTTTGACGATTTGCTCGAAGCAGGTGTTCATTTTGGTCATCTGAAACGCAAATGGAATCCGAACATGGCTCCTTATATTTTTATGGAGCGCAATGGTATTCACATTATTGACCTGTATAAAACACAGGCGAAACTTGAAGAAGCGCAGAACGCGCTGAAACAGATTGCCAAATCAGGCAAAAGAATATTGTTTGTGGCAACAAAAAAACAGGCGAAAGAACTTGTAGCCGAACTGGTGAAGAAAGTGAATATGCCTTATGTTACGGAGCGCTGGCCCGGAGGTATGCTGACAAATTTTGCTACCATTCGTAAAGCTGTTCGTAAAATGTCGAGTATCGATAAAATGGCGAACACCAATACATACAAGAACTTGTCGAAAAGAGAAAAACTTCAGATTTCGCGTGAGCGTGCCAAACTGGAGAAAAACCTGGGAAGTATTGCCGACATGAGTCGGTTGCCGGCAGCCTTGTTTGTGGTCGATATCAACAAAGAGAAGATTGCTGTTGCCGAAGCACGTAAGTTGAACATCCCCATCTTTGCTATGGTGGATACAAATACAGACCCTACACTTATTGACTTTCCGATTCCTGCCAACGATGACGCATCAAAATCCATTTCAATAATTGTTAATGCAGCCGTATTAGCGATCGCTGAAGGATTGAATGAGCGCAAACTGGCCAGAGAAAAAGAAGTGGAAGAAGCAGAAGAGGCAAAACAGGTGATGGAAGATCTCAAAGCAAAATCGGAAGCTCTTGCAATTGCCGAAGAAGAAGCAGACATAGAAGCTGAAAAAGGGAAAAAAGGTGCAAAAGCCAAGAAAGCTGAAGGCGAAGAAGAAAAACCTGCCAAACCTAAGCGCCCCAGAAAAACAGTTGTTAAAAAGAAATAGACATTTATATATAAATAAAACCTGACTTAGAAATGAAAATTACTGCCCAACAGGTAAACGAATTAAGAAAAATCACCGGTGCCGGCATGATGGATTGCAAGAAAGCATTGGTGGAGAGTGATGGCGATATCGAAAAAGCTATTGACATACTGAGAAAAAAAGGACAGAAAGTTGCTGCCAAACGCGCCGACCGTAGTGCAAACGAAGGTGTTGTGTTAGCTAAGGTAAGTGACGATAAAACTTTTGCAGCCGTGATCATGATTAATTGCGAAACCGACTTTGTAGCAAAAAATGCTGACTTTATCGGTTTTACACAATCAGTGCTTGATAAAGCTGTGAACAACAAAGTAAAAAATGCAGACGAGCTGAAAGCAACCGATCTGGATGGTCTTACTGTAGATGAAGCCATTACGAACCAGACGGGTGTAATTGGTGAGAAAATAGAACTCGGTGCTTATGAAGTTGTTGAAGCAGGAAGTGCTTATGCATACATTCACCCGGGTAACCGAATTGCTACCATTGCCGGTTTTAATAAAGCCGGAGATTTTGATGCAGAAGGAAAAGACGTAGTTATGCAAATCGCTGCTATGGCACCTGTTTCCATCGATAAAGATGATGTTTCTGAAGAAATTAAAGAGCGAGAGATAGAGATTGGTAAAGAACAGGCACGTCAGGAAGGAAAACCGGAAGAGATGCTGGAAAAAATCGCTATGGGGAAATTAAACAAATTCTTCAAAGAGAATACTTTATTGAACCAGGCATTTATCAAGGATAGTAAGAAGACCGTTGGCCAGTATTTGAAAGAAGCTGACAACGAACTTACTGTTATTGCTTTTAAAAGATTAGCTTTAGCGTAGTATTAAATTAAGCGCATAAAATGAAAAGGCCGGTTGGATAGCCGGCCTTTTTTGGTGCCCTTCAGTTACCGGGGAGTTTTTTAACAATGCTCCCCTCGTTGTAGTTTGCAACTACTCCGCAGTATCAAAACTAAAAAGCGCAGCCCCCCGTGTTGCGCTTTTTTAATTTGCTAGCCCGATATAATAAAATTATCTATTTTTGAAGTAAGTCGTTGCTGTTAAAGTAATTTTATTCATGAAGAATGGAATTAAAATACAGTTGATATTGTTTTGGCCCAAGTCAGCCACGCGCAGGGCTGCACACAAGACTTGCGCGAGGGGGGGGGCGCCTGTTCGTCATATGAATATTCAAATTTGGATATTATCACCGGATAAAATAAATCAAATAAATAATTTACATATACGACTTGATTAATATGAATGTTAAAATTGAACTTTTAATTGAAATAATTGAATCTGTGAGTGAGAAATGCTTTTTTAAAGCTACTGATTATATGGGATTCTTGGATAAGAAATATTTTAATCAAAAATTTCAGGATTTTAATTATAAAAAATATGGGTTGTTAATAATCCCATTAAATACGAATAATAAAAAAGAACTTATAAATTATTTAAAAAAGGTTGAAGTTCTATTCTTTCAAGAGATTCACATTATTTGTAACGAAAAAATATTATTAGAATCTTATGATGGATTTGATGCAGGTGTTACAATTTCAAAATCAATTCGAATTAATATAGAGAAATATAGAAAAGAAGGAATCGACATAGGCTTTTTTACCCCTAACTCGGAGTAGTTTGT
>QMPO01000334.1 GCA_003648625.1 Bacteroidota bacterium | reverse complement strand
GATCAGGTTCAGGAAGGACAGTTCAGAACAACGTGGGATGTTTCTGCACTTCCTGCCGGGATTTACTACGTACGTATTATTATCGGCAATTCGGATGTACTGACTAAAAAAGTTGTTGTACTTTAATAAATATATCCTTCCAAATACAGGAATGTTAAGAAAATCTTCAAAGCACGGAAAGGTACAAAACCTTTCCGTGCTTTGCTTTTTTTTGGAATACCCGCTCAACATTGTAAGGAAACCGAATACAAAACGACTAACTTTAATAAACATTTAAAACATTAGAACTATGAAAAAGAACATGGGTAGTACCGACAAAATTATAAGGATTATCGTAGCAATCGTAGCTGTTATCCTTTATTACACTGGCGTTGTTACCGGAACATGGGGTATTGTCCTCCTGGTAGTGGCTGCCATCTTCCTTTTAACCAGCTTCGTCAGTTTTTGTCCGCTGTACATTTTGTTTGGCGTCAATACGTGCAAACGTAAAAGCTGAGACCGCGACGTTTAAAACAATTCATGTTTTTCGGTAATCCGGCCTGAAAACAGGTCGAACAGGAATAATTTGTCGTAAGATGAGGTAAAGGCTCGGGTAACCAGCAGGTTATTCATCACTTCCGTAAAAATCTCCGGTGATTCGGTGCTGATGATCAGCCAGTATTCGTTTAAAAGCTTTTTCTGGTAAATTCTTAGCTTGTCTTCTTTTTGGCGTATCAGATACATCAGTTGCTGAAAGAGGACATTCCGGCTACCTGCTTCATTTGCCAGGTAGTCAAATCGTGTCAACTCAATACCTATCCGTTTTTTCCTGTTCACTTGCAGCACAAAATCGGGTGATTCAGACTTTACCAACTTTCCTTTTGGGAAAAGCTTATACTTTTCCCTGAAATAACGCATCACCACCCATTCTTCCGAAATTTTATCCACCGGCATTTTCAACTTATTTCTGTACTTTCGACAGGTCAAATTTAATCATCCTGCGGTTAACTATTAAACCCTGAAAATATGTTTAGCATCCGGAACGAGTTGTTCGGCCCTTTTGAAAAGTATATTTTGCGGAACCTGCACACCGGGGAATATGTCAGCATCATCCCCGCTTTCGGAGGAAACGTAACTGAATTGGTCCTCAGGAAAAAAGAAAATTTGTATTCTGTTCTGGACGGGAACAAAACAGCGCAGGACCTCATGGAAGATAACGCATATAAAGGCGCACAACTCATTCCCTTTGCCAGCCGGATTGAAAACGGAACGTACACATTTCAGGGGAAGACATACCAGCTTCCTGTTAACGAGAAAGAAAGAAACCACGCCTTGCACGGATTTCTTAACAATAAAAAATTCAATATCGTAAAAGTGACTGAAGGAACTAATTTAGCTTCTATTGAAGTGTCTTTTGCTTATAACAAAGAGATTCCCGGATATCCGTTCAGTTTTCTGGCAGGTCTGGTCTACTCATTATCAGATAAAGGGTTTAAGATAGAAACAACAGTAAAAAACACCGGGGTAAGCGACATGCCCTTCTCCTATGGCTGGCACCCGTATCTTACTTTCAGTAAGCCTGTTGACGATCTGTACCTGCACCTGCCTTCCCGAAGAAGTATCGTCCTGAACAAACGGCTGATCCCCACAGATAAAATCAAGGAAGACCAAAGATTTTATAAACCGGCAAAAATCGGAAGTACACAACTCGACAACAGCTTTATTATTGAAAATGGCGGAATTGCCAAAACAGAATTATACTCTGTACAAGATGATACAACTATAAGCATTTGGCAGGAGTCAGGTGCTGGAAAATTTAATTACCTGCAGGTTTATATCCCGCCTGGCAGAAGATCAATTGCTGTTGAGCCGGTAACTTCACAAACAAATGCATATAATAACGGTAAAGGACTGATCGTTTTAAAACCGGGCGAAACGTTTCATGCGTCTTACGGTGTATTTATCAGCTAAAAAAAAGCCCCGATTTGAGGGAAATCGGGGGCACCGTATGATGATGGCTAAAATAGGACTTTAGCCGTTAAAGGATACGTCAGGAACAGGAAAATGTTTCATAACCCATGAAAAAAATAAAAAAATGCCTTTTGTGCAATCCGGTAAAACATCGTAGAGTATAAGTAGTTTGTTGCACAAAAGGCACGAGTGTCACTAGTTTCATGGCAGATGTTTTAGTAATTATAGTTAACCTGTTACAAGCACAAAGATACGTATTTACTTGATAAATGTCAAGGACAAAACACGTCTTAACTATTAATTAACACCTTGATGATTTATTGGCATCTGTATTTCCTCCGCAAATGATCGTTCACAGAGAGTAAACAAAAAACCCTGCCGGCAACCATTAAACCGACAGGGACAAACAATTAACAGTTTCTGTGAAACTGAAAATTAACCAAAACCACTAACTATGAAAAATGTTAGGCAAAGAAACGGGATGCTAATGGTTAAATACCAGACACGGCATGTCCGGTTGGTTTTTTTAACCTTTATTAACAAAATGCCCCGCAAACCACTGCGGGGCATCCATCTAACTCATCCACTAACACTAATCCACCTCACTTTACGATTACTATCTTTTTGGTATAAGATTGTTTTCCTAAGTCAGCTTTCAGAAAATAGACACCCGGACTCAGGTTTCCGGCATTCCATGCCACACGATGTATTCCTTCCGGTAACGTAGAAGAATAAACAGTTTTAGCCAACGCTCCGTTTGCGCTGTAAATATTTATCACAACATGCGTGTTTTCGGCTAATTCAAAGGCAACCGTTGCCTTGCTCCTTACCGGGGCAGGGAAAACGTTAATAATCTCTTCCCGTTCATCGTCACCAGGCATCTCCTGGAACACAACCTCTGTTTCATCCACACCAATATCAGGTTGTGTACCGGCATAAGGTCTCTGTTCGCCATCTATATCATAGGTAACACAG
>QMPO01000333.1 GCA_003648625.1 Bacteroidota bacterium | reverse complement strand
GGAGATGAGATAGCAGCCGTGGCCAAAATTGAACTCGAAGAAGGAGAAGATGTGGATATGGATGCCGAAAATGAAGAAGGAATGGAAGGGCAGGAGTTAGAGGATAATGAATCAGAACAGAGTGCTGACGAATAAAGCATGTTGAAGGCCAGACTATAAGCTGGCAATATTTAGAACCTTTTTAAATATATATAGTCTGGCACAATAATGGTTATTGTTATATTTGCGAACAAATTAAAACCTTTAATAAATGAAAAGAACATTAATCTTAGTTGGACTTAGTTTGCTGATAAGTCTCGGTAGTTATGCACAGAAAAATAAAAGAACAAGTGCATACATGTACAATAAAAACGGTGAGTACAAAAAGGCCAAAGAAGCTATTGATGAAGCCTGTAAGCATGAGAAAACCGTTAATGATCCCAAAACATGGCTTTATGCCGGTCAAATTTATTACAATATTGCAGCACAACCCGGTGTAGCTGACTTGCTTAGCGAACCTGATGCCGCTATGAAATCGTACGAGGCTCTTAAAAAAGCCAAAGAATTAGATGTTAAAGGAACATATAAAGATGAAATTTCCGTTTACCTCGCAAATCTTACCAATCAGTTTTATGTAAAAGGGGGAACTGCCTTTAAGAACAGTGACTTTGCAGAAGCAATAGAAGATTTTAAGATTGCTTATGATATTGCTGAAATGAACGGTAAGATGGATACCGTTGCCGCTTTCAACGTAGGAATGGCCGGTGTATATGGTGACGACCCGGCATCTGCTGCCGAATACCTGGAAAAATGTGTGGATGCAAACTTTGACGATCCGCGTGTTTATATTTATTACAACAGGGCTGTAAAGAAATTGGGAGATACTGTACGTTCTATGGAGATCATCCAGGCTGGAAGAGAGCGGTTTCCGGAAGAATTGACCCTGTTGCTGGAAGAAGCCCAGCTATACCTCGAAAGAGGGGAGACTGAGAAGTTACAGGCCAGTTTGCTTAAGGCAGTTGAACAGGACCCAAATAACGCCAATCTTTTCTTCTTGTTAGGAAAGACTTATGACGATGAAGGAAATACGGAAGAAGCCGAGAAGTATTATATGAAAGCAGCAGAAGTAAATCCTGAGTTTTTCGAAGCGTATTACAATATGGGTGCTATTTATGTAAATAAAGCAGCTGCCATTCAGTCGGAAGCAAACGATTTACCGCTTGACCAGATTGATAAATACAACGAACTGACGGAGAAGGCAAACGAAAGCCTGGCAAAGGCTGTTCCGTTTCTTGAAAAATCACTGGAAATTAATCCGGAAGATGGTCCGACAATTGCTGCTTTGAAAGAAGCTTATGCACGACTGAAGATGAATGATAAACTGGATAAATTGAACAATAAGTAAAAAATTAAGAGGGAAGTAGTATATAATTACTTCCCTTTTATTTGACACATGCTATTTAACATAATATAAGTTATCGGACAATAATGTGTAACCGAAGTCTGGCAGCGAATTCTAAAGTAATGTACACTAAATTAATTGGATACGATGAATTAAACAGTGTTTTGCGTGTAACTTTTTAACGGTTTAGTGGTAAAGTAGCAAGCTTATCTTCTCTTTTTTCCCCTGCCCGAAAATTCTTTTTTTCCATCCTTGTACCGGCGCTTGCCTTTTTTTCTTTCATAGGAAGGTCTGTCACGTTTGTTCCCTTCGTCGTCGCGGTTGACACGAATACTTCGTCCTTCAATATTTACTCCTTTAAAACTTCTGCCAAGTTCCTTGTCGTAAGATGCATCAACATCAAAAAAGGCACAGTTTTTCTGCAAGCGTATTTCGCCGAAATATTTACGTTTAATACCGGAAATATCAGATATAAAATGAATTAAATCGGATTTAGTGAGGCCGTCAATCGTACCTACATTAATAAAATAGCGGTGATTTCCTTTTTTACCACCTCTTTTTTCTGATGCACCCTGCGTTTCGTTCAAATCAGCCTCTTCCCCACCGGAAATCATAATATGATCTAACTGCGTGGTAATCAGTCTTTTTAAAATATCTTCCTTATCTAAATGAGCAAATTGCCCATGTAATTCATTCAGGATATCTTCGGCCTGGTGGTCAACCTTTGTATTAATGATCAGGTTGGCCCAGCTGTTGATACGGCTTGATCTAAGCTCATCTACGCTGGGTACCTCAATATGTTCGAAAGTTACCTTGTTTTTCTTTTCCAGTTCCGTAATACGTTTTCCTTCGCGAGGATTGATAAATGCCAGTGAAATACCCGTTTTACCGGCTCTTGCTGTTCTTCCGGACCGGTGTGTGTAATATTCAATCTGATCAGGCAGTGTATGATGGAATACATGTGTCAGGTCGTTTACATCAATACCGCGGGCGGCAACATCTGTAGCTATGAGCAGTTGCATGGCCCTGTTTTTAAACCGCTTCATCACCGAATCCCTTTGTGACTGAGAAAGATCGCCGTGCAGGGCTTCAACTCCGTAGCCTAAATTGCCCAGTTCATCAGCAATTTTTTGTGTTTCACGC
Organism: Bacteroidota bacterium; assembly: GCA_003648625.1. Classification (GTDB taxonomy): domain Bacteria; phylum Bacteroidota; class Bacteroidia; order Bacteroidales; family F082; genus UBA4459. Next base: position 406 of record QMPO01000333.1, on the reverse strand, counting down.
CGTGTGCGGCAAAACATGATCCCGCGCATATCCGGCTGAATGTCAAGGAAACGCCTGATAGCAGAGATTTTATGTGCTGTTTTTGTAATTACGTACTTGTGTACAATGTCCTTGTTGATCTTTTCACCCGTGTTTATGGATACTTCTTTTGGTGCATCCATATATTTACGGACAATTTTCCGAATATCCGGAGGCATAGTAGCCGTAAACAACCAGATCGAACGATCTTTACGTGTATAAGAGAGGATTTCATCAATGTCCTCTTTAAAACCCATATTGAGCATTTCGTCGGCTTCATCCAGTACAACGTATGTAACATGTTGCAGGTCAATCGCTTTGCGTTTGATTAAATCAAGCAGACGGCCGGGTGTGGCCACAACGATCTGAGTTGTTTTTTTAAGTGCTT
>QMPO01000332.1 GCA_003648625.1 Bacteroidota bacterium | reverse complement strand
TGTGCCCCTGCTTCAAACTTCAGGATATAGCCTTTGGGAATAATTACCGGAATGCTTACCCGGTGGTTACCGGCCGGAACAATAAGGTTGTTTCCTTCAACTTTCAGAAAAGACGTATAATTGTCAAGTCTGGCATTTTTCACCAGTTGTTGCTGCGGTGTAAGACCTGCCGGGTGCGGCCAGGGGAGTACTTCTGTAACAAATGACTCGATTCCTCCCGGCACCATAAAAAACAAATAACGGCTTCCGGTATCGGTAACGATGGTTGTGCTGTGCACATCATCTCCGGAATAGGCTTTAAGTTTAGGCTCAGGATACTGGTAGCTGGTTACATATTTGCTATTGTACCCGGTACCCAGCAAGATGATTTCTCCCGGGAAATAATTATCAATGCGAATCATTGCGCTGTCATCCAGGGTCTTCTCAAGATATGCATTTACAAAAAATGCCGGAGTGTTTTCAAAAACCGCTGAATCACTATAATGGTATTTCCTGCTGTATAATTTAGCTCTGCCGGTTTGTTTGTCTCGGATCATTTTCTCCAGTTCGGGCAAATACGAACGGATATCTGCTGCCACTTCCCTGTATCTTGCTTTGTCAAACTCATATTGCGGAAATTCAAGTTTCAGCAATGAATCATTCACAAGCAATTCCGGCATAATTGCTTTCATATTCCGGTCAATAAACTCCGGATCGCTGTATTTTTTCACATAATGCAAATATCTGTTAGTAAATACACTATCCGTAAACAGGTCGTAATTAAGAAAGTTATTTTCTTTCAGTGTATCACCTGAATTTAAGGCGATATACGCAAAGTTGTTTTCAATTCCCGGTTTTAGTTTCGTGTAATCGGCAAATCCGTCAAACGCAATGGGTTCCAGCTTGCAGATAACCGGGTTAAAATAAAACCTCTGATTATGCCACGCCATACCATGCCGCCCTTGTGTCAGTTCGAGCATGGCATAGTATTTTGCCAGTTTGTCAATATCGAATATTTTTTCGGGTGGCATCAAATGATTTTTGTACTGCCAGGCTAATTTTTGTGCATTTAAAAACTGCCGGTACAATCCCGGAGATTCTACCGTTTTGGATTGCTTGAACGGCTTTATCACGGCCGTCTGGTAGTACGGCATCTGAGGCCATTCTTCACCCAGCCAGATAGCATATTTCTGAATTTGCCAGAAGGCATCTTCCGAAAATTTTACAATGGGGCCTTCCCTTCTATCGCGCGATTCAAGCAATTGTTTTACAAAGTGTTCCTCCCATGCATACAACCCCTTCGGTTCGTTATTCAGCATCAACGGTATAAAGCCGTACCTGGTAGTTAAAATATCTTCGGCATCAAAAAACTTATGCGAAACCCATTCGTTGAGGAATCCTCTTGCCAGCGGTGTTTGCACCGAGAATACGCGAAGGCGGTTCCATGCGTAATCCTTCCTCATTTTTATACGGAACGACCATTTATCGCCTCTCAGATGATCCAGCCAGTCACCTTTCAGCCGGATCTTTGCCTGCATCATATTGCTGTCTCCGAAAACAATGGCTTTTACCCAGTCATCATCCGAAGTTTGAAGAATACCTGCTTCAAAAGCCTGTTTTCTTTTTTTCAGAATTTTCAGGTATTTTGACGAATCCAGCACGATCGATAAAGGCTGTTCCTTATATTGGGGGTATATTTTTTTGGGCAGGCGCTCAATCGTAAGATCGTCAAAATAAATCGTATCAGTACCATTATTCCATACGTAGAGTGTCAGTTCATCGCGGTAAAAAGTCGGAGGTGTGTACACTTCCAGCTCCAGTTTTTCCCACCCGTTATCCAACGTCTCGACCGGAACTGCTGTTGCCAGATAAAGGTTCTTCGGATCTTTTGCCGATGCCACTACTACGCCTTTTCCATCTTTCGATTTCCGCCATACGCTTAATTTCATATACCAGTCAGGACCTGCGTGCTTTATTTTATATGAAAAGCCAAATGCTTTTGCTGGCGTAGTCAGTGCTGAATGATCTCCGGAATAAGCGTCTATGTCACTTTGCAATTTACCTCCACCGAAATAAAAAACAGAATCATTATCCGCTAAAAATTTATCACCTTTTGAATTCAGCTTTTCGGCGCCACATACATAGATTTTATTTTCCGGGAATTCATCATTCCTGTGGCACGATGAGGATAGATATAGAAATCCTCCCATATAGAGCAAGAATATGAATATTCGCTTGAATTTATACAACAGTGCTGTTTTTTTAATACATTGCAAAACTACAAAATACGCTATTATAAAAATGCGTATAGCAACACATTAAGATTAACGCGAAATTTCTTTTCATATTAAACTTGTTAAGGGCTGGAAAGTAAGATGGCTGGACGGTTTGAAGCTTAGATAGTTGGAAGGTTAAAACAACACAATAAGAGCATTTATACATCCATCACCTACGGGAATGTAAAGGGAGTGTAAATTAAACTCTGTAATGTTTTAGAACCTACTACTGTTTAATAATCTTTTCGGTATAACTCCCTTTATCTGTTTCTATTAGCAACAGGTAACTTCCAATTGTCAGTTTGCCAAGATCAATTACGTTGCTTTTGTTTATAACAGTTTCAATTAAACGGCCTGACGTAGTGTAAATATTTATATTCTTAACAATGTAATAATCATCAGTACTGATGATTATTTTGTTAGAGGCCGGATTTGGGTATATTGTGAAAGGCATCTGGTTTAAATCATTAATATCCATGAAGCACTCAAATTCTGACCAAAAATAATCATCCTTCCATAAATCTTTCCATTCTTCTGCTTGGCTGTTCCAGGTTTGCATAAGTAATTGCGTTAAGTTTCCGTTGTCATCGTAGCTGTACATGCCTTGTATGTCATTTTCCCATCCTTCTGTTTCACTATTCCAGAATTGATTGATATCTTTCGTTAGGTTTCCGTCG
>QMPO01000331.1 GCA_003648625.1 Bacteroidota bacterium | reverse complement strand
GATCCTGCTGAAATTACAGGACACTTCTATTGTAATTTAAAACTTCACTGTACGTTTGTCAAATTACTCAACTATAATATATGCCGACAAGTACGCGTACACTGCTTATCAACTGTCCTTACTAAGTAGAAGTGCTACTGATATATCGTAATATAAATAAAAAAACTAATGAAAAGAAGTCACTTTTTAATAATTTTTATATATTTGTATTGAATTCTTCCTCAATATCTTTTTGATATTGATTCGCTTGCTTTGATTGTTTTGCTAACTCCCAGGTTTAATGAATATTGTCTAGGCATGCAAAAAAAGTAGGAATGAAAAACAAGCTAAGCAAGTACCTATCGGTAAATTATTTACCCAGATGGATAATACTTATTTTTGATATGAGTGTTATCGTTTTCTCGTTGATAGTCGCACATCTTCTTTTCAACAGGTTGCACATCAGTTTACTGGACTGGAGGTTGATCTTTTGGCAGATCATCGCCATTATTTCGGTTTACATGGTTGGGTTTCTGGGCTTCCGACCATTCTCCGAGGTGATCAGGCATTCGACACTAGAAGATATATTGAATATATTTTTCGCATTAACGACTTCAGTAGTTTTCCTGTTTTTGATAACCCTGGTTGTTCCTAAAACAAATATCTATTACATCTCGCATGACATCATTTTGGCGCAGTATTTTATTAGTCTGGGAATAATAATCATTTCGCGGGTATTTATCAAGACGATTTATCATACATTCTTCCAGCTAAAACCATACAATAAAGCAATAGTCATATACGGTGCAGGTGAATTAGGGCGAATGGCATTTAAAGCCGTTATGAATGATGCAGAATCCCATAGCAAAGTGATCGCTTTTATTGATGACAACAGTACAATGCAAGGTAAGCGTTTGTTCGGGGTTCCTGTTTATTCGATGAAAAAAGGATTTGAGAAAGTTATTCCCGGGAATGACGTAAAAGAGTTGATCATTGCTATTTCACAAGCCAGCTTAAGAAAAACAAATAAAAGAAAGATTGTTGACCTATGCATTAAAAACAGATTAAAAATAAAAGAGATAACAAAAGTCGGCAAATGGATCAACAACGAACTGAATGTGAACCATTTCAAACGGATCAGAATCGAAGATCTTTTAGGACGAGATACCATTCACCTGGACTATAACAAGGTTAAAGAAAACCTGAGTGATGCCACGGTCCTTGTCACTGGAGCTGCAGGCTCTATTGGCTCTGAGATTGTTCGCCAGTTGATCGCATTTAAAACTAAAAAGGTGCTGCTGTTGGATATTGCTGAATCTCCTTTATACGATCTTCAAAATGAACTCCTGGCAGCAAATCATGATCCTGTTTTTGAAGTGTTGATAGCTGATGTGGCCAATAAAAAAAGCCTCAGAAAAATCTTCGAAAAATACGCTCCGACTATTGTATTCAATGCAGCAGCATATAAGCATGTTCCTCTAATGGAAGAACATCCTGTTTGTGCTGTGCGTGTGAATATCGGCGGAACCAAAAACCTTGCTGACTTGTCCGTTGAATTCGGTGTGAAGAAATTTGTGTTTGTATCGACTGATAAGGCAGTTAATCCAACCAATGTGATGGGTACGTCAAAACGTATTAGTGAGATTTATATACAATCTCTGGCACAAAACAAAGGTATTACCACACAGTTTATAACTACCAGATTTGGAAATGTACTTGGATCTAATGGATCTGTTGTTCCTTTGTTCGAAAAACAAATTGAGGCCGGCGGCCCCGTTACGGTGACACATAAAGAAATTACACGTTATTTTATGACCATCCCTGAAGCATGCCAGTTAGTACTGGAAGCAGGATTTATGGGTAAAGGCGGGGAAATCTATGTCTTCGATATGGGTGAACCTATCAAAATCTATTCGTTGGCCGAGAAGATGATCTCTCTGTCAGGCTATATTCCTCACAAGGATGTTAAAATAAGAATAACCGGACTCAGGCCTGGAGAAAAACTCTACGAAGAACTTTTAAATAATAAAGAGCATGTACTGCCCACTTATAATGAAAAAATACTGATTGCAAAAAACCAAAAGCATGATTATGACATTATAAATAAAGCAATCAGTAACATGATTGATTTGGTTGATGATGTCTCGGAACAATATCTTGTATCTTCAATGAAAGCCCTTGTACCAGAATTTATTTCAAATAACTCAGTACACAGCAAACTTGACAAAGAGGTAAGATTGCCGCTGGTTGCCCAGACAAGTGTAGCATAAGATTATATCCTCACTGTCTTATACGGTTAAGTACTCTTTTCCGGTAACCAAGATGCAATTCCAACGATCTCGTTATACTACCTTTTGATTGCACACTTGTTGACACGTTAAAAAGGGGGGACTTCCATCTTTGAAAAAATGCGTAAATAAAAGCAATTCATGGAACGTTTAAAAAAATCTGTTTGAGCATAGCGAGTTATTTTCTTTTAGTGGAATGTGTTGATTTTTAGCGGTTTTCTAAGCAGTGGCAGCATTTTTTGCATTCTTTTTTTTGCTGTAGAAATGCAACGCATTCATGAATTCCTTTAAAAATAAACAAGCCATGAATAAAAAAAGGATAAGACAGTCCGGCTAAGTCATTACTAAATTATATATACTTAGGGCAGTATTGTTCAGTCATGCCAGTTATATAAAAAAACAAAGTTAACCAAATAATATTTCAGTACCTTTGAACTATGCCTGCCTTATATGGTAATAAGTGTCAGGCTGACTTAGCCACGTTTAATCAGTTCACCCTTTTTAACGTGGCTTTTTTCCCCTCTTGGCATGGTCTCCTTAATACGCCTCTTAAGCCAAAGCCATCCCCCACACCACTTCTATACAATCGTTGCTAATTAAGTAATTTCCGTTCCTGGCAAAGGGCAGTCCACCTAAAATACATTCAAATCAAGTAAGGGTTTTTCT
>QMPO01000330.1 GCA_003648625.1 Bacteroidota bacterium | reverse complement strand
TCTTTATCTCAAATTCATCCCAATCCAAACCCACATTGAATTTTTCTCTGAAAGCTTTTAATTCATCATAATTCAATTCCGCCGACAGAACCCGCTCGCGATCAATTCTATGGCTCCTTTACTTACTTGTTTGTCTTCGCTACCCATCAAAAACACATGTCTTTTGTTGTATGTTTCTAAACTTCCGTCCGGACGCATCCATACCAGGGCATTGATATATTTTCCTTTATTTTCGAAAAAAACGCTTCGGGCTTTCAATGAATACAGAGAAAAACTAAAAGTTTTAATAAATGGACTCCATTCTGGTTAAACAATTTATGATGGACAACCAAATGTTCTTCCTTGTGATTGATCCCTCTCATCAATTCGGAATGAACATAGCCATCTTTAGTAAACCAGTAAGCATGTTCACCTATCCATGCATCGTCAATGTCAGGAACACGCCTCCATAAGCTGTAAACAAAAAAAAGTACAAGAAATACTAAAACAGGGATCAGGAACTTGTTTTTAAAAATGATCATAAATCAAAATTCTATTTAAACTTTCCCAAAAACTCTTCAATCCTTTATTTAAGGGTTCACTTCAAACTCATCCCAATCCAAACCCACATTGAACTTTTCCCTGAATGTTGCCAGCTCAGCATAGCTGAGTGCTGCCGACAGAACCCGCTCGCGGTCTTCACCCGCTTCTTCCATTATTTTTCCTTTCGGGTCAACGATCATCGAATGACCTCCGTACAGCATACCGTTCGCATCGCGCCCCACACGGTTTACTCCTGCGGTATATGACAGATTTTCAATAGCCCGGGCAATCAGCAGCTGTTTCCATGGATACAACCTTATTTCGGGCCAGTTGGCAACAAAAAGCGACAGATCGTAAGCATAAGTACCTTTTTTCATGGTATTTTTTGTCCAAACCGGGAAACGCAGGTCGTAACAGATCATGGGTTTTATCTTCCATCCGTTTAGTTCAACGATCAGTTCTCCGGCTCCTTTGCTGACTTGCTTGTCTTCGCCACCCATCGAAAACACATGCCTTTTGTCGTATGTTTCAAAACTTCCGTCCGGACGCATCCATATCAGGGTGTTGGTATATTTTCCTTTATTTTCAATAAAAATACTGCCGGTAAGCACGGACCCTGTCTCCGATGCCGTTTGCTTCATCCAGGCCACGGTTTCTCCGTCCAGATGCTCTGAAAATCCTTTGGGATCGACATAGAAACCTGTTGTAAAAGCCTCGGGCAACACGATCAGATCGTGTTGTTCGGCATGGTTTCTTATTTTAATATGCAGCTGTTCCCTGTTTAATTCCGGGTCGTTGGCAACGATGTCTGCCTGCAAGCATAATATTTTCAGATCCTGCATAATATCTCTCCTGCTTTTTGAATGGTTTTTTCCTGTTTGGCAAAGCAAAAACGTAACACCTTATTGTCGCGCCGGTTATGATAAAATGGCGCTACGGGTACAGCGGCAATGCCATATTCTTTCACCAGCCGTACGGCAAAATCCATCTCCTTTTCATTTGAAATGGCGCTGTAGTCCAATAGCTGGAAATAGGTTCCGAAGCATGGCAGTACCTTAAACCGTGAGGAGGCCACACTTTGAGCGAACAGATCTCTTTTTTGCTGGTAAAACCGGCCCAGATACAAGTAATTTTCCGGGTTGTGTATATAGTCAGCCAGGGCGTATTGAATGGGGGTGTTGGATGCGAAAACGACAAACTGATGTGCTTTGCGAAATTCTTTCATCAGGTTTTCCGGGGCCAGCACAAAGCCCGTTTTCCATCCTGTAGCATGAAAAGTTTTACCGAAAGAACCTACCAGCAAACTCCGGCGTGCCAGTTTCGGAAAACGGCAAACACTCTGGTGTTGTATGTTCTCAAATATCAAATGTTCGTACACTTCATCGCTCAGAACAATAATATCTCTTCCTTCCAGCAACCGTTCCAGCTGCATCAGGTCTTCTTCGTGCAATACACTGCCGGTAGGGTTATGCGGCGAATTGATGATGATCATTTTTGTACGGTTGTTGATCAGCCGGGGTAATTCCTCCCAGTTAATCCTGAAATCAGGGAACTTCAGCCGGGCATACTTGACAATTCCTCCATTCAGCTGTACCGCCGGAGCATAACTATCGTAAGCAGGTTCGAAAATAACGACCTCATCGTCTTTACGGACAAATGCCGCAATAGCTGCATACAAGGCTTGCGTACCTCCTGCTGTGATGTTTATTTCTTTATCAGGATCATAAAACACATTGTGGTTATGACGGAACATTTGTGAAATGGCATTACGTAATTCCGCTACTCCTGTCATGGGTGCATACTGATTGAAGCCTGCTTTCATGTAGTAATTCACCCGTTCGATCAGATCTTCTGAGATGGGGAAATCGGGAAAACCTTGTGACAGGTTTACCGCATTATATTCTTTGGCCAGTCCGGTCATTACGGCAAAAATTGATGTTCCGGTTTGTGGCAGTTTTGAGTAAATATTTCCTTCGAATAAATCCATACGGGTTTCTTTTTATACAACAAAAATAGGGTTTTTGAAAACGGGTGGTCCTCCGTATGTTGTTAAATAAATTTAATTCAAAAAAACAGCCTGGCAAAGCACAACCGCAAGCCGACTATTTTATAGTTTTGTAATCAAATATACAGATAACATTTCACCTAAATTCAAGATGATGAATAATATTGACACATACAATTTTACAGGAAAAAAAGTTCTAATCCGCGTTGACTTTAACGTGCCCCTGAACGAACAGTACGAAATAACCGATGATACCCGGATCAGAGCAGCCATTCCCACTATTCAGAAGATCAGGGAAAAAGGTGGAGCCGTCATTCTGATGTCGCACCTTTGCCGTCCAAAAAACGGCCCTGAGGAGAAGTTTTCGCTCAAACATCTGATTCCCGATCTGAATAAAAAACTGGGTACAGAAGTT
>QMPO01000329.1 GCA_003648625.1 Bacteroidota bacterium | reverse complement strand
CCATCAACATCGGCGTATTTATTGTCAGAAGCAAAATTGGGATAGCCGGCCGGGTGATTGTACATATGCGAAATTATTCCACTACTGCCCGTTCCGTAATCTGCCAAAAGCAATACAGCCACAGGCGGCACATCCCATGTGTTGTATGCATTATCAACGTATGTTTCTATAGCTGACTCGGTATTACCACCCAGATCATCCAGGGTAACAACACCTGTTTTTATTCCCTGTAAGGTCCGGAAGCTTTTAATCGAATCGGCCCAGGATAGAAAATCCGGATCATTCAGTGTAATGATCAGGTATTCATAATCGGGTGTTCGCGAACCACTATTATTCCGTTCATTATACGCTATTTCCGGTAATGATGCAGCATTCAGCACCGTTTGGGCGATAGTTGCATCCCACCAGCGGCTTCGCAATCTGTCATCGCCAAAATGTCCGTTTCCTCCTTCAAAGATTATTTCAACCTCAACATCCCTGTATACGATCAGTTCTTTCGTCACCGGATTGTACTGAAACGGTGTAATACCCAGCATCACCACATCCAGTCCGCGCAACTTTGATTTTTCAGAGAGGAGTATTGCTTGCTCCGGATAAAAAGCGTCAGCAGAGTATATCTGCTCGTTTTTCTTATAAGTGAGCGGTCCGTCTTCGGTATCCAGAGGAATTCGTGGTGCCGGTGCAATTTCAATATTTTGAAATACTTCGGTCCGCGTCCTGACGATACGCATATGCACATCCGCACCCTGAGGAATGGCAATATACTTACTTAAACCCGGTAAATCCGGAGCCCCTTCATCATTCGGAAGGAAAACACCCGGAAGGGTAATTGTTTTTAAGTTTTCACCTTGTACATTCAAATCACCGAAAGCAAAGCTTTCAATCGAAAAGCTGACTGTAACATTGGATGGGGTTTGAGATTGTAGTGTGATTCCCTGGTTTTCCCAGTTATCCGGATAAGTAACAACCTGACCCATTCCAGATTGACTTATTAAGAACAACGCTATCAGTAAAGCAAAGAATTTGTTCGTCTTCTTCATAATTTTCAGTTTAGAGATGCTTGTTTATATTACTTATTATTAATTTATCTGATTATGACCTTTTTTAAAATACCTTCCGGATTTTCTGAAGTGATAATACGGATCATGTAGGTACCTTTCGGCAGATCAACCGATATATTTACAGTCGCTTCGTTGTGCTTTTCTTCGCTGACCTTAGCTCCTGTGTTACTTAGAATAATAACCTCTTCGATTACTGAACGGCTCACAATAGTAAATTTCCCCCCGTTAGGGTTGGGGTAAACTGTTACTGATCCGTCGCCGGCTGACAGACTAATTATACCTACGCACTCATCTACAAATATTGAATCCTGTGCCGTGTTCGTACATCCGTTCTCATCCGTATAAGTATAGGTTATCACATTCCATCCCAGTTGTGCTCCTTCAGGTGAGAACACGCCATCGGGTGTTACACCATTACCGTCAAATGTTCCTCCTTCAGGTATAGCTGTCAGCTGTACCGGAGGTTCTTCCTCATTGCATAAGGTATCGGGCCAGTCACCCAGGGTGATCTCAGGCAACGGGTTAACCGTTATTGCAACTTCTCCATTTGTTAGTTGTTCACCATCACTCACTTCTACCATATACGTTGTGGTTACTTCGGGAGTGACCACCGGGTTTTGCTCATCAGAAGTAAACCCTGCAGGATCCGATGTCCAACTGTAGGTATAACTCCCCGTTCCTCCTGACGCATCCGCATTCAATTGTACCGTTTCACCGACACAAATCTCAGCAGGTGTTCCCGCCACAGTTACTGTTAACATATCTCTTGTATCGATATAATCAACTTTGGTTTCTGTACCGGATCCGCCATCGTTTGTTGCTGTCATCTCAACTGTGTATAAACCGGCTTCATCAAAAATTACCAGCGGATTTTGCGATGTATTACTCGTACCGTCTGCAAATGTCACTGTAGCCGGAGTAAACGACCAGTCCCAACTCGTCGGACCATTGGATGATAAATCAGTAAATGCAACCGTATCTTCAACTGTTGGAGTCAGGTTATCGGCTTCGAAATCGGCTACCGGAGCCACTAACGGAGATACCGTGATGTAATCTGTTTTTGTTTCCGTATCAGAGCCCGCTGCATTTGTCGCGGTCATCTCTACCGTATAAGTCCCCGGATCGTTAAATTTCACGATCGGATTTTGTGAAGTTGCCGAAGTCCCTTCGAGATATTCCATGGTTGTCGGATCAAATGACCAACTCCACGAGCTTGGGTCGTTAGATGACAGATCGGTAAAATGAACTGTCTCAGCAACAGCCGGTGTCAGATTATCAGCTACGAAATCAGCAACGGGAGCAACTAAGACGGGGATAACATTGATCGAATAATCCTCCACTTCACCATCAAAGTTTGTATCGCAGGAGCCCGCAACACTACTGTATTTTGTTGACACTCTCATCCGCGTAGTTCCGGCAACTGCATCGGAAGGTACCGTAACAGAATAAGGTGAGGCACTGGTAGGACCATTACTAACATTTACTGCTGTTCCCAGATCATATTCTTCGCCCGGATCGTCAAAGTCACAATCGCGGTTCCAGTCAATCCAGACCAGAGTATGTACAGTGTAATCACCATCGGTATTTACATAAATCGTCAGATCATATGAATCATCAGGTGTAACATCCGTAGAAATACTTGTGTAATCGTTATATGCAGCCGGTTTGGCCGTTGCATTATTGATTGTATTAAATGATACAAGAGTTGTACTTGTTTCATACGACATATTACCCGATGTAGGGCAATAAGAACATGTAATTACATTTATATAATCAGTTTTTGATTCCGTATCGGATCCGGATGCATTGGTAACAGTCAAGCTCACATCATACAAACCGGATGCATTATAGGTGATTGCAGGAGGTGCTTCACCTGAATAGGAGT
>QMPO01000328.1 GCA_003648625.1 Bacteroidota bacterium | reverse complement strand
TAAAAGGAAATATATATTCTGATGAACGCCTAACTGAGCATCAGGCACTGTTGTTTACACTCTATAATAGAATATTTAATGATCTTTACTCTGACGTAATTGACTTTAGCTCACCTGTTCAAATTAAAAATGTAAAAAAACTATTTGAATTTATTGAGATCAATATTACATATCTGGAAGACAGTACACTTAATCAAATACCGTTTGAGACAGTATTTTGTCTGCAGAAAGCCCTAACGGAATGGAGTGTAACGGATGGCGTAGAATACATAATTGTGACTACCTTAAGGTACAATAATTATTTTTTTCATGGACTTCTTGCATTTGAAGATAATATATATCAATTCATTGAAGCATTATTTGGTATAAAGTTTAAATATAGGCTTATCCAGATTTCGATACCGAATAAAGATGTTAATGATTATTTCTTAAATAGTGTTCTTTATCACGAACTTGGGCATTTTATAGATATAAAATATAGAATAACGCAGAGAATTATTGATTCAAAATATCCTGGGATGAGTGATGATAAAATAAGAGAAGAAAGAAATCATCTTGGGGAGTATTTTGCAGATATTTTTGCAGCACAATATTCACCACTAAGTATTCAAAATACGTTACAATTTAGTGCGCAAGATTATCCTAAGTCATTTTCTCATCCATCTACTTCAGATCGACTAAATTTGATTGACAACTTCACAAAGGGGTCCAAAAACGAAACTATTGATTTATTAAATTATTCAACTAATATCACAGTTAAGAAGAAGCTTGAAAAAAGATATACAGATATTGATTATTCAGACTTTTACAATTTAATTCCTCCTATAATTAATAATGAAATTGAATTACATGGATTATTCAATGCATTATGGGATATATGGAGAAATTCACGAAAAGAGTTTGATAAAATGGATGATGAAATTATATACAAAGTATTGAATAATTTAGTTGAGAAATCTATTGGAAATTACCTTGTTAAAGAAGAATGGGAAGCCCATGCACCTGCAAAAAGATGATATTTTAAAAAGGTTAGAAGAAGACCTCATTATTCGACCGCTGCTTGACATAGAGCAAATAGGTCAATTAACTATTGATTTTAGATTAGGAACTGACTTTTTAGTATCTTTTCAAGGAAGAGATCCATTTATAAATGCATCTTATCAATTATCAAATTCACAACCGGTTAAAAATTTTTTCGCTTCAACAAGAAGAAAAATTGGGCAGGAAATCCTGTTGCATCCTCATCAAACTGTTTTGTGTTCTACTTTGGAGTATGTAAAACTTCCAAATAATGTATATGCAATCTTAAACATGAGAAGTTCTTTTAGTAGGCTGGGGCTGACTATTTCAACAATTGTCCTTCCTGGTTATTGTGGGTGTATTTCACTTGAAATAACAAATACTAACAATAACCTTATTAAAATGGCAGTAGGATCAAGGATTGTTCAAGCGCGATTGTTTCAAATTGAAAGAGATGCTAAATATACTTATGGTTTAAGGAAGTATGTTGCTCAGGTACGTCCCGAACCTTCTGGGATAACTAAAGATGAGGATTTAGAGATATTGAGAAGTATAAACAACTAAATTTCATCTAACTTTTCCATTTCATCATATCGCATCATATTCCATGCCGCACGATCTGGCTACAGTTGCAAATGTATGCCTGGCACAATGGAAACTTATTTGTTTATTATTACTGGCCAGCTCCATTATCTCTTTTAAATATCTATTAGTCGGTTGATCTGTCAAAACTTTAAAAACTGGTTGCATTTTAAAGCCTGGTTCCGGCAGTAATTCCCGGCTCTTTTCTATTAATGGAATAATGACAGGCTCTTTAGTTTTTATCATTTCGATAGATATATACTTGTTTTCCTTTATATCGTTAAACCTTAATTTTTTAACATCCGAATACCTTAAGCCCGTATAACAACAGAAAAGAAAGTATCTAAGTACATTTACTTTGTTTGGTTTCAATTCGTTGCCAGTATATATTTTTTCAAGTTTTTTTAATTCATCCAGGGTTAAAAATTCCCTGGTTCCTTCTGTTCTTTTCAAATGAATATCATCAAACACATTCGTTTTAATAAACTTGTCAGCCAGCGCTTTATTTAATATGCTTTTAATAAAAATAAGTGATTTTGTTACTGTGTTGGGATTGTTCTTTCTCTCCTTAATGAGGTATATCTCATATTTTTCAATAAATAGCCGGTCTATCTCTTTGAATTGTAAAGTCAGCCTAAAGGACTTTAACTTGTTTATTTGGTCTTTGTAGTTTTTTAATGTTCCAGGGGTTAATTTGCCTTTTAATTTTTCCCGTAGCTGATCAGCATAATCGTAAAAAGATTTACTGCCGTATAGGTCATTACTAAAACTTCGTTCAAAGCTGTCAAATGTAATAGACTCTTCATTGATCCGGTGATCGAAAATTATTTTATTGGCCTTATTGTAATAATATTCAAGCAACCTGTTTTTATTGAAGTGACCTGGATCGGAAACCGATATACTGCCATTTTTAAAATGTTTTGGATTAACATAGACATGAAGAGGGTAGTATTTAACCCTACGGTTAATGATTAACCTAAGTCTTAACTGTTTTGTTCCGTCTTGCCTGGTGTAGTTGTCAGGCTTAAATAAAATCTTAATAGAGGCGTTCATTTTGGCATTTATTTTAGTACAACAATTAGTACAACAAAATGCCAAAAACATTGGTGTTTACACTTTCAGACATTAAACCGTTCAGTTTGCAAGCAACTCGAAACGAAAGAATTATAATCTTTCGTTTCATAAGTTACTGATACTGAGAGGTACCGAGCGGATTCGAACCGCTGTAGCTGGTTTTGCAGACCAGTGCCTAAGCCACTCGGCCACGCGACCATTTTTGTTTTCGGGTTGCAAAGATAACGCTTTTTTGTTTTTAGCAAAAAACAAAAGTAGTTTTTGTGAAAAAATATTTT
>QMPO01000327.1 GCA_003648625.1 Bacteroidota bacterium | reverse complement strand
GAGGATAAATCCGACAAAAATGTCAAGTAAACCTTCAGCAAGGCGCCACCCCCAGCCTTTGATTTGAGAACTATAGCTGATTGCTGAAATTACCAGAACAAAACCCGCAAATAAAAGAGCAATGCCAATGTAAAGTGCGAGTCCCAGAATGGCTCCTTCGGGGTTCATAAAAACCAGAATGGACAGAATGACTAAAATGATGCCTTTAATTAAGGGCATCCACCAATGTTTAAGTAAACTCGTATTCATGCTTTTTTGGTTTTTTAATGGCTCGATTTGAACCTTATTTAACTGTAAATATACTTCAATTTTGATTAAGGGAAAAGATATTTAATGGTCTTTTCCAATCCAACTGGTAATTTTGTCGGATTCCATCCGAGTTCTTTTTGGGCTTTAACACTGTTGGGTATGGCACCCCAAAGCATAAAATGCAACTGTCCCTTGGGGATAAGTGGAGGTCTCCCCGTAATGTTTGCTAACCATTCGCCTGCAGCGGATATAAACCTGACAACAGGTAACGGCATAACCGGCGGAGTTTTTTTATTCATATTCAATGCATGGATTACGACGGCTGCTAAATCGGGCAGGGTATAATAGCTATCGCTTAAAATATAGCTATCGCCTATTGCGCCATTTTCTTCCGCTAAAATGTGGCCCTCACCAACATCTTCTGAAAATACCAGAGGTAATCCTCCGGGAAGCAACATCGGTACCTTTCCGTTTTTCAGATCAACTATAAATTGGTTAAAGCCCGGTGAGGATGAAGGACCGGGGCCATATAATCCTGCCGGATGTACATGTACGGCAGGCAATCCTTTTTCAATGGCTTTTACTACCAGCCGGAAAGCATCCTGTTTTGATCTTTCATAAAAGGTGCCTTTTGGGTTCGGATCCAGCATGGTCTCATCAAAGCGTTCTCCTGCTTTTCCCTGAAAAACATCAATGGTGCTCGTGTAAATAAGTTTTTCCACATTTTGTCGCATGCAGGCATCAATAATGTTTTGTGTGCCTGTGACATTTACCTTTTGAAAAATATCAGGATTACGGAACCATTGTTCAGGCAAGCCGGCGGCATGGTAAATAACAGTACACCCATCGATTGCGTGTAACAGCGAATTCTTATCCAGAATATCACCCTGAACTACTTCTACTTCTTTTGGCAACAACTTTTCAGCTTTCTCTGCAGATCGTACCAATACCCTTACTTTCCTGCCCCTCTTTAAGAGTGAATGAACAATGTTGTAACCGACAAGACCCGTTGCTCCGGTAATGAGAGTTTTCGTCATTTGAAAAGTAACATTTTCATCGTTTGACTAAACAAATTGCTTTTTAGTGTGTAAAAATAAACACCACCAGGAAGCTTTGAAGCATCATATCTGATCGTATATTCTCCAGGTTGATGAATGGCATCTGTCAGCACATCTATTTCGATGCCAAACAGATCAGTTACCGTTAGTTTTACGTGAGCAGGTATACGTAGCTTATAACTTATGCTGGTAAAACTGTCAAACGGATTGGGATAGTTTTGGAGCAACTGAATATCCGGATGTGTTCGGTATCCGGTTCCGGTACTGTTAACGCTTTCTTTAAAAACGCTCAAAACGGCAAGGTGATCAGAGCTGTACAGGTTGGGAATAATGGCACTGTCGCTTACAACGAATGAAGTGTCAGCTGTTAAACTGCTGATATTGCCTGAAAAGATGTAATCAATTCTGCTGTCAGGTGCGTTGGAAGGCACAGTATATCCCGCCATGCCAGGATTGGTTAGCGCATAGGAATCAATAAAAGTGGTGTCTGATTCAGGGTTTGTAATCAGTTGGACAGACAGAGCTTCCGGTGTGTCATTAAAATCTCCTGTGAGTAACACTGCTGAAGCAGGATCCGCAGTTATGGCTTGATTTATATAAGCTATAATTTGTCCGGCCTGTTCGAGGCGGACACTGGGACTGTTGAATGAGAGGTGTGTGTTGAAGAAGTGGACCATACCCATGGGTGTGTCTATGTAGTTCCAGACGACTTTACGGGGAAAAACACCTGTTGCCAGTTGATGATACCCGCTATCAATAACAGGATATTTCGTGATTATTCCGATAAATTCGCGGAACTGATTATCCCATGATAAATGAGTAAACTGCTGGTAACATGTGTAGGTGATGTTGAAATGTTCACTTAATGCATGGGCGATTTGCTGGCACTGGTTGTCAGATCCATTAAGCGACTCATTAATTTCCTGAAGGCCGATAATGTCCGGATCAAGGGTTTTAATTTTATCGATAATAAAACCCAGACGCAGCCCCGGAAATGTACCGGGCTTCATCCCCTGAATATTATATGTCATTATTTTTAATGAATCCTGGCAAATGGACAAATTAGAGATTGTTAAAAGCAGGGCAAGAAGAGTTCTTTTTAAAAATATTTCCATTGTGTTTATTGTTAGTCATCTGCGTTTAGGCAGACGTTGGATATCGTTTCCATAACTAGCGATTTATTATATTACTCATCCATGATTATGACGTTTTATTTATACGAAGATAGTAATTGTAGCGTAAAAAAGTTGCTATAAAAAATCCCGGAGGAACAAATTCCACCGGGATCTAAAGGTTAATTATTGTTGTATTTAGTCCTGTGCACCTCCGAGTTCCGGAATTAGAACAGAGACTTCATCTTCGGAAGAAACTACCACATCGCGAAATTCCTCAATAAGTTTAAACCAGCTACCTTCGCCATGAACTTCTTCATAATCCTTTTTCATTTTGTTGTCTTCATCCATAAAAGACCACGTGTTAAACGAAACTTCAACCACCACATCACGACCTTGTTTATTGTCAAATTTATTCCAGTAAACAGAGAAATTGTGTTCGTATTTTTTCTCTTTATAAACTTCAGCTACTTTTTCCAGAATGGCAGCAAAACGGTAACCATCACCGGGTTTGATATCAAATACAGTCCAGATCACTTTAT
>QMPO01000326.1 GCA_003648625.1 Bacteroidota bacterium | reverse complement strand
ATTTTCGGATCATGCTCATTGTGGATCAGCGCCAGGCCAACCTTACTATTCTTTGAAAAATCCAGCGAACATTTCACCTCACAGCCTGAAATAATGATCTTTGTTTCACTATTGTTTGTTACAAAGCTTTTCGTAATTGTTGTCTGAAAAAAAACCAGGCCAAAAAAGTTCCACAAGCTCTTATAACTGTTCAGTTCGGCTTTTGATATTTTCGTATTGCTGATGCTGATTTTATCAATATGGCAGTTGGAAAAAACGACCGGGTAAAATGCCGAAATAATATGTACATTTTCAATGACAAGCTCATCTATATGACATTTATTGAATGAAAGGATATTCCCTTTGTAATCAGGCTCGTTGATATTTCTTAAAATAAGTTTTTTGAAATGGATCCGGTTGGTTTCATACTGAGTCTTGAAGTCTGAAAAACCTTTGCTGCCTTCAATTATTACTTCTTTCTCAAAAACAAGCAGAACATTTCCGTTTTCTTCCTTGTATTTGCTCCCGCAATGAGGACAGGAATATCCCTGGCCTTTTTTAGGTTGAGCATAGTTAAAAACTTTTCCGCCGGAAACACTGTCTCCTGAGGAATTGGTTTCGGTTTTGCAATTTTCATTGCGGCAAATAAAATAATTCTTTTCTGCGGTCATACGGCTTGTAATAAAAAGGTTGTCGGTTAATAAAGTCGCTCACTAAGCGGCAACTGCTAATATACACATTAATGCGGTGGGAGTAGCCGAATAAGTAGCTGGTACAGGCTATTTATATCGAGTAAAAGTATAATTTCTATGCATTTGCGTATTCAATAAATCCTTATACCCACACTTATCCTGAGCATATCCGGTTTTTAATTACAAAATAGCCGGGAAAAAGAAAATGAAACCAACACTAGTTAGTACTGCAAAAACAAACCACTTAAAAAATTGGTTTTAAGTGGTTTGTCAGAGGTACCGAGCGGATTCGAACCGCTGTAGCTGGTTTTGCAGACCAGAGCCTAGCCACTCGGCCACGGTACCTTTTTATATTAAGGGATTGCAAAATTAGCAAAAATTCAAATCATAACGTAACAGCATCGATGAAAAACAGCGATTGTTACAAAGCAGGAAGCCGGTCTTAAAAACCGGCTTCCAACGAATCTTTAAATAAATGATACAGATTTTACAAATAAAGGACAAACAAATTAATTAGATCTGTTAAATTTCATTTGCCTGACGCCTTTCTCTGTTGTAACAACTAAAATATATGTACCGGGTGAAAGATCACCTAAATTCATCTGTAGGGTTTTTGATGCATTTGTTCTGGATACAACTTTTTGTCCGCTCAAATTATAAACACTGACATCCAGAATGAGGCATTCAGCTTCTATATTCAGTTGGTCTTGTACAGGGTTTGGATAAAGATTTACAGGGTTTGTATAGTTATCATCAATACCATCAGGACCAACAGTGATCATATTGAGTTTTGTTTCGGTTTTATTTGCAGTCCCATCGCTAACGGTCAGACTGACAGTATAAGTTCCATTACTGGTATAGGTATGTGTGGGATTCTGAAGTGTACTGTTTGAACCGTCACCGAAATTCCAGTTCCACGAAACAATCTCCCTGTCTGCAGCAGGGACCTTAAGTGGCATAATATCAAAGGACTTCCAGCCGGGTTCGTTCTCAGTAATCGTATTAATAATGCTAATGGCTCCTGTTGAACCATTAACTGTGCATATATCCCAGTAAAGACCAGTACCAACCGTAGGAATTTGCAGGTTATAAAGCAGCCCGTTGTCATTGAATATCTGAACAACAGCTCCGGAAGTTGTTATTTCAGGATCTTCGGAATAATTGTAAATGTAGTAATGATATTCACCGGTGAACAAGTCATAAATTGTTGTTGTTTCCGGGCCATAGCTGTCTGTATCGTCGATATCCAACTCGGCATAGGGAGGACTGGAGGCCGAACCCTGCGAAGAGTAGTAGATATGATAAGAAGCTCCTTCAATATCAGGAGTTTTTAAGTGCGAATCAAGATCATAGGGAAGTTCTCCCCAGGTGAGCACAAAGCGCATTTGACCGGTAGCCAGTTCCGGAGAAAGTGAGATGGCCAGTTCGAGCGAGCCACCATCAGGAATAACTACCTGGCTGTTTGAATAATCAACATAGCCTTCATGTGATGCAGTAACGGTATGGCTGTTTTCAGAAGAGAGATCGGTAAACTGAACGTTTAAAGGAGCAATGCCGGCTGTTGGTGTGGCAGAGAAATTGGCATTCAAAACCCCGGCAGGAATACCTGTTATGAAATAATTACCGCTGGCATCCGTATAATCGGTCAGTCCGGCAACAGTTACAAGTGCATCAGGTACCGGCTCACCTGTTAGCGCATCTGTTACTAAACCGGTAAGGGTGCCTGTTCCGCCACCGCTCCCTACAACGATGTATTGTAATTTTGTTTCGGTTTTGCTGGTTACCCCGTCACTAATAGTTAAACTGACAGTGTATGTGCCGTCAGCTGTATACGTATGAGATGGATTTTGAAGCGTACTGCTTGAACCGTCACCGAAATTCCAGTTCCACGAAACAATCTCGCGGTCTGCAGCAGGGATCTTAGGCGGCATAATTGCGGAAGTTTTCCATCCGGGTTCGTTTTCGGTAATCGTATTGATAATGTTTACAGCACCTGTTGCACCGTTTACCGTACAAATATCCCAGTAAAGGCCGGTACCCACCGTAGGAATTTGCAAATTATAAAGCAGCCCGTCGTCATTGAATATCTGAACAACAGCTCCGGAAGTTGTTATAGCAGGAGTTGTGGAAAAGTTATAAATGTAATAATGATACTCACCGGTAAACAAGTCGTAAATGGTAGTGGTTTCCGGGCCGTAGCTGTCTGTATCGTCAATATCCAGTTCGGCATATGGAGGACTGTCAGCCGAGCCCTGCGAAGAGTAGTAGATATGATATGAAGTTCCTTCAATTTCAGGAGT
>QMPO01000325.1 GCA_003648625.1 Bacteroidota bacterium | reverse complement strand
GGTTATGTGTCTGCACACCTTTGATAATGCTTCCGTTAGCCAGCTTGGAAGAAAGAAAAATAGCAGTGGGTCCGTCGGCACCCCCGATGATACCAATAGCCCCGGCTTCGGGCATGTTAAAACCAAGATACAGTGCGCCGATGAACGTTAAAAAAATACCTACCTGAGCTGCTGCACCTAACAACATTAGGCGGGGATTGGAAATAAGGGATGAAAAATCAGTCATAGCGCCAATACCAAGAAAGATGAGTGGGGGGTAGATCCCTTTAAGAACACCGAAGTACAAATAGTTCAATACACTACCTTCCTGGTAGATACCAAGCTGGAGATTGATTCCCCCATCCTGGAAAAAAGGAATATTACCAATGATCACTCCGGTTCCAATAGGTATGAGCAGAAGTGGTTCGTATTCATAACGAATAGCCAGAAAAATGAATACAAGCCCTACAAAAATCATGATGAGGTGTCCGGGTGTGGCATTTCGAAAACCTGTATAACTAATAAATTTGTTCAGTCCATCCAGTACGGCGCTGTTCGCATTGTCTGTAACAGAGGTATTGCTGATTTGCTGTGTTTGCACCAATTCACTGGAAAATCCGGGCATCTGAAAAACCAGAAAATGGAGTGCTGCCAGCAAAACAATGACTCCTGCAACGGTATAAGCTTTTCTGTAACGGTTCATCTTTTTTACTGTTCAGTTTCCAACTCAAGCAATACGTCTTCCTGCAAAACCACATCTCCTTCACGTACTTTTATCGACTTTACCCGTCCTTCTTTTTCAGCAACCAGGGTGTTTTCCATTTTCATGGCTTCGTACAGCAGGAGCCGCTCCTCCTTTTTTACCTCATCACCCTCCTTAACATATATTTTCAGAATATTCCCCGGCAGCGGTGCTTTAACTTTAAACGTGCCCCCTTCTGTTTTTTTGATCTGATGAGCATCTTTTGTAACAGGAACAGGTGGCCGTACAAGAATAGGCGTTTTGGAAAGCTTGTCTTCTTTTTGTAATTCAACATCGTACAAGGTGCCGTTGACTTCAATTTTAGCCATACCGCTTTCCAGTTTTTTAACATCCACTTCGTACTCGTTTCCCCTAATGATAAATTTAAATTGCTTCATTTTTCTATCGTCTGTAAAAACGCAATCCGTAAATTTTTGAATTCCAGGGTGAATAGTCCCGGGTTATTTTTTTAATTGTCAACACATCACTTTCAGTATCGTGCAGGTCACGTGTAAGATAAATAGCAAGTGCAATAGCAGCTGTAACTTCCCCGCTGATATGCAGATCTTTATCTTCTTTAATATGATTTAGTTTTCCGGCTTTGGCCAGTTTTCTTCTTGTATTCAACAACATGGCTTTCGATAGCAGATGGAACACATAATATAAGAGTACCAGCGCCAGAAATACGATGATATAACCTGTCACGGCAAAAATAATTCCTTCCGAAATGATGGTTGGTATATGAAAGTTCAGGATCATCAACATCTGATTTGACATTTATTATTATAAAGGAATATTGGAGTGTTTTTTTGGAGGATTGATATCCTTTTTGGAAGCGATGGAGCGCAGCGCTCTGATGATTCGAAAACGTGTATTCCGTGGTTCAATAATATCATCAATATAGCCGTAGCTGGCTGCTTCATAAGGATTGGCAAACTTGTCACGATACTCTATTTCCTTTTCTTTCAGGTATTTTTTCCGTTCTTCTTCGTCTTTTATAGTTTTCAGATATTTTCCTTCCAGCACTTCGATAGCGCCTTCGGGTCCCATCACTGCAATTTCGGCAGAGGGCCAGGCATAATTGATATCACCTCTTAACTGTTTTGATCCCATTACGTCATGCGCACCGCCATATGATTTTCGAAGTGTTATAGTAATTTTTGGTACTGTAGCTTCTCCATAAGCAAAAAGCAGTTTGGCCCCGTGCAGAATAATACCGCCATATTCCTGGGCGCTTCCGGGCAAGAAACCCGGTACGTCAACTAAAGTTATGACAGGTATGTTAAATGCATCACAAAAACGGACGAAGCGGGCTGCTTTTCGCGAAGCATTGATGTCAAGAACTCCTGCCAGGTAGTTCGGCTGGTTAGCCACTATACCGACCGGCATTCCGTTGAATTTGGCAAAACCGGTAACGATATTTTGTGCATAATGACGTTGCACATTTAAAAATTCACCGTTATCCACAATGGCATAGATCACATCCAACACGTTGTACGGCTGGCTGGGGCTTGAAGGGATAATATCGTTCAGCAGATCTTCTTTCCGGTCGATCGGATCGTTACATTCGGTAACAATAGGATCTTCCAGATTATTTTGCGGCAGATAGGTAAGTAACTTTCTGATAAGTAAAATACCTTCCTGTTCATCCTCCGTAATGAAATGCGCTACACCTGATTTTTTACCATGTACATCGGGACCGCCAAGATCCTCGGTTGAAATGTTTTCTCCTGTAACTGTTTTAGCCACTTTCGGTCCGGTAACAAACATATAACTGTTTTCCTTACTCATTAAAATAAAATCAGTCAACGCCGGTGAATAAACAGCACCACCGGCACAGGGGCCAAATACGGCTGATATTTGGGGTATAACACCCGAGGCCATAATGTTTCTCTGAAAAATTTCGGCATAACCCGCCAGGCTTCTGACACCTTCCTGAATACGTGCTCCGCCGCTGTCGTTAATCCCAATTACGGGAGCCCCGACTTTCAATGCCTGATCCATGATTTTGCAAATTTTGCGGGCATATGTTTCCGAAAGGGATCCCCCGAAAATAGTAAAATCCTGAGCGAAAATATACACTACACGGCCATCGATGGTACCATGACCGGTAATAACACCGTCGGTAAGGTATTTTTGTTTGTCGAGACCAAATTCGGTAGCCCGATGCACGACGAACATATCGTATTCTTCAAAACTACCTTCATCAAGCAATAGGCTAATCCGTTCACGGGCCGTAAACTTTCCTTTATCGTGCTG
>QMPO01000324.1 GCA_003648625.1 Bacteroidota bacterium | reverse complement strand
CTTTTGACACAGTGTTCCCGTCCGTTGAAGAAAATGTACAGCTGTTCTCAATGCCTGCAGCAGCATATATTGATGTGAACAACGATGAAAAAAAAGACCTGCTTGTTTCTCCCTTTGACCCGAATCCGTTTATTTCGAACGGCAAGGAAAGTGTTTGGCTGTATCTCAACGAGGGTGAAAACAACCAGCCTGTATTCGAATTACACACTAAAGATTTCCTTCAGGCAGATATGATCGACCGGGGTTCGGGTGCTTATCCGGTGTTGTTTGACTGGGATCATGACGGACTGGACGACCTGTTTGTGGGCAATTACGGAGAGTATCAGTATTCTTATTACGAAAATTATTTTCTCCGTTCGGTATTTCGTTCGCGGCTTGCCTATTATAAGAATACAGGCACTACGGAAAATCCGCAATTTGAGTTGTATGATAATAATTTTGCCGGGTTATGGAGTAAAAATCTGCTGGGAATTTTTCCTGCCTTTGCCGACCTGAACGGCGATGGAACTACCGACCTGCTTGTCGGCAACGAAAAAGGCACTCTGATCTTTATGAGAAACGATGGTGGAAACTTCTCAGTATCAGAGGAACAATACTTCAATATTGATGTAGGAGAATACAGTACGCCACAACTGTTCGACCTCGATAAAGACGGGCTGAAAGATCTGCTGATTGGTGAGAAAGGCGGCAACATTAATTATTACCGGAATACAGGGACATCTTCACAACCGGAGTTTTCTTTTATCACCGACAGTCTGGGCAAGATTAACGTCACCGACCCGATGATCTCTTATAACGGTTACAGTACCCCGTGGTTTTTCGAAGATGCACAAAATAACACCCGGCTGGTTGTTGGCTCTGAACAGGGTTTCTTATTCTGTTTCGATGGTATTGACGGTAACCTGGATGGGCTGTTCACTCCGGCAAACGACCTGCACGAGCTGCTGGACACTACCGATGTTTCTTTTGACAGAGGATACAGGACAAGTGCTACTCTTGCTCACATTTCAGGTGGCGGGTATTTAAAAATGATCGCAGGAAATTTTTCCGGCGGGCTTGAATACTTTAACGGCTCGGCAGAAGTATTGCCGGGAATTATCCAATACGTGTCAAATAACGGCAACGTGAATATTTATCCAAATCCGGCAGACGACGTTATTCATATCTCAGTAAGTATCGGGCGTATCCGCACAATTTCAGTCTATTCACTGACCGGACAGTTGGTTTACCAACAGCACTTCGACCGGTTAAAATCAACTGAAATAAACGTGAACAACCTGAACAAAGGCATGTACCTTGCGCGTATTGAAACAGATGCAGGAAATTATGTTGTGAAAATCAGCATTGAATAGGAGCACGTTCCACTTTCTGGTGATAACACATGGATTATAAATCCAAAGCCCTTTGCTTCCGGATTACAAATCCGGAAGAGCAGGTTATTAACTGATTCCTGAAATTAATACTTCAAGCGGGACGCTTGAAGCGGAGGGGGTGACTGTCACGCGAAAGATTTGCGCACTATATTTTTTAAAAGTTCGGTTTCAGCTCATATTTCTCATAGAAATCTTCAATTACTTCCACGGCTTCTTCAACGCTGTCTACAAGGTAAAAAAGTTCCAAATCCTTTTCCGAGATCATTCCCTGCGTTAACATGGTTTTCTTAATCCATTCAAATAAGCCGCCCCAGTATTCTTTGCAAACAAGTATCACGGGAAAACTAACCAGTTTATGCGTCTGGATCAGCGTTATGGCTTCAAACATTTCGTCCATGGTGCCAAAACCTCCGGGCAATACAATATATCCTTGCGAATACCTCATAAACATCAGTTTACGGGTAAAGAAATAATCGAATTCGATCAGTTTATCGGGATCAATAAACGGGTTGGCACGCTGTTCAAAAGGCAGGTTTATGTTCAGCCCCACCGATTTTCCTCCGGCAAAATGAGCTCCTTTGTTGGCCGCTTCCATAATGCCCGGCCCTCCACCTGTAATAATACCAAAACCCTTTTTGGTCAGCAGGTAAGCCAGCTCCTCTGCAGCTTTGTAATATGTCTCATTTTCCTTGACTCGTGCCGAGCCAAATACGGCAACACAGGGGCCTATACGGGCCAATTCTTCGTAGCCTTCGACGACTTCTGCCATTATTTTGAACACCGACCACGAATCATGAGCTTTAGTCTGCGTCCATGTTTTCGGTTTAAATTCTCTTTTTAGTCTTGATATTTCTTTTTCGTCCATCTTTGTTTCATTTTATTTGCAGCTATAATTCTTTTTTAAGAAACTGCGCTGTATAACTTTTATTGTTTCGTATTAGCTCCTCGGGTGTTCCGGTTGCAATTAACTGTCCGCCGTCATCGCCTCCCTCAGGGCCAAGATCAATGATATAGTCTGCTACTTTGATTACTTCCATATTGTGTTCAATCACGATCACCGTATTTCCTTTATTCACCAGTTTGTTCAGCACACCTAACAGTACGTTGACATCCTCAAAGTGCAGGCCAGTGGTAGGTTCATCCAGAATATAGAGTGTTTTCCCCGTATCTTTTTTCGACAATTCCGCTGCCAGTTTCACCCTTTGCGCTTCGCCTCCGGAAATAGTTGTTGATGACTGTCCCAAAGTTAAATAACCCAAACCAACATCCTGTAATGTTTTTAGCTTATGCACAATAAACGGGATGTTCTCAAAAAATGCCACCGCCTGGTTGATGGTCATGTCCAGCACATCGTTGATGGATTTTCCTTTAAACCGCACTTCAAGTGTTTCGCGGTTGTATCTTTTTCCCTGGCAGTCTTTGCACAGTACATATACATCTGGCAGGAAGTTCATTTCTATCGTTTGCACCCCTGCCCCTTTGCAGGTTTCGCAGCGGCCTCCTTTTACATTGAACGAAAACCGCCCCGGCTTGTACCCTCTTATCTTTGCTTCGGGCAGGTTTCCATACAACTTACGTATTTCATCAAAGACTTTCGTGTATGTTGCCGGGTTAGATCGGGG
>QMPO01000323.1 GCA_003648625.1 Bacteroidota bacterium | reverse complement strand
TAGTGTAGTCGCTACCGGTACAAATCTGACGTACCAATGGCAGAAAAATGGTTTAGATATCAGCGGAGCTACGTCATCAACATTAAGCCTGACAAATATTACACTGGTTGATCAGGGAGATTATACATGTATTGTAACAGGTGATTGTAGCAATGTAACTTCCGAAGCTGCTCAATTAACAGTCAACCTGAATGCTGTAGCCTATGCCGGACCGGATGCGGAAACCTGTGAAGGTGTTAGTTATGATGTAACGGGCACTACTGCTGCTAACTATACGTCAATGTTATGGACACATAACGGATCGGGTACCTTGATCGATCCTACGACATTAACGCCAACATATGTTCCGGGAACAGGAGAAACAGGAGTTGTTACGTTAACATTAGATGTATATGGTGATTGTACTGATGCAACAGATGATATGTTGCTCACCATTAATCCGAATTCTACTGCGTATGCAGGTACTGATGGAGAAACTTGTGAAGGAATAAACTACACTGTTTCGGGTGCCTTAGCGGAGAATTATACTTCATTATTGTGGACACACAACGGATCGGGTACACTGAATGATGCTACAACGCTGACACCTACCTATGTGCCAGGATCGGGCGAAACAGGAGCTGTAACTTTGACGCTTTCGGTTTCAGGTGATTGTGACGACGCTATTGATGATATGCTACTCACAATTAATCCTAATGCTTCTGCATTTGCAGGTGCCGATGCGGCAACATGTGAAGGTGCAGCCTACACTATTACAGATGCTACGGCAGATAATTACACATCTGTGGTTTGGACTCATAACGGTTCAGGTACACTGACAGATGCACAAACGTTAACACCTACCTATACACCAGGTGTTGATGAGATAGGTACAGTTACGTTAACATTAACGGCCCAAAGTGATTGTGAACCGGCTGCTGATGACATGGTAATAACTATTTCACCTGCAGCAACTGTAGACGCTGGTACTGACGGTGCTACTTGTGCTTCAGGCTCATATGTGCTGGAAGGTGTTGCTTCAGATTACAACTCTATACTTTGGAGTACTGCAGGAGACGGAACTTTTAATAATGCGTCAGATCTGAATGCTACATATTTCCCGGGTGCTGCAGACATTGCCAACGGTTCGGTAACACTTACCTTAACGGCTCAGGGAATAGCTCCTTGTAATATGTCGATAAGTGACAATATGGAATTGACAGTTGCCGGAGATCCTTTGGTTGAAGCAGGAGACGATGGTGTCGTTTGTGAAAACGGATCATATACCTTAAACGGATATGCTGAAAACTATGCGTCTGTATTATGGACTACTTCAGGTGACGGTTCTTTCGATAACGCCTCCATATTTAATGCTACCTATACACCTGGCAATAGTGATGTGGTTTCCGGAGCGGTAATTTTAACATTTACAGCAGAAGGATACGGAACATGTGACCCCGTAAGTGATGAAATGAACCTTGCCATATCTTATACTCCGGTAGTGGATGCAGGATTAAATGACACTGTTTGTCATGACGAATCATATGTACTTAACGGATTTGTTGAAAATGCCAGTGAAATATTATGGGCAACGACAGGCGATGGTGCTTTTGATGATCCGACATTATTAAATGCTACCTATACACCTGGAGACGGAGATGTTTTCATGGGCGGTGTTGAGTTGACATTAGCGGCAACTGCGGTTGCTCCTTGCGAAGGAGTTTACCTGGATAATATGTACCTCACAATTGATGTTTGCGGTTATATTCCAGGTGCAT
Source organism: Bacteroidota bacterium (assembly GCA_003648625.1). Classification (GTDB taxonomy): domain Bacteria; phylum Bacteroidota; class Bacteroidia; order Bacteroidales; family F082; genus UBA4459. Next base: position 1,247 of record QMPO01000323.1, on the reverse strand, counting down.
CGTTTGAGAATGTAACCTTTAGAATTGCACCGAACCCTGCAGTTGATGTAACTCGTTTCTTTATCGAGAAACTTCCTTCTGATGAAGTTACGATAGAGATCATGGATATGAAAGGGAGCCTGATCTCAACCAATATTTACCGGGTAGTTAACGGTAAGGTTGAAGACAGAATATTATTACTAGGATTAGAGGAAGGTGTGTATAACATTCGGGCTAAAACAAAAGACTATTTGAAAACTTTGCGGCTCATTGTTACTAAATAGTTGATTTGTATTAATTTAGAGTGTTTCTAAGAAGTCCCTGAAATTACTTGACCCTCAAGTAGTTTCGGGGACTCTTTTTATCCCCGCCAAATCACCTGTCTTGTAAGTTGGTCTAAATCAGCAAGATGGGATATTCCTGGTTAGTTGCAGTAAATCCAGCGGTATTTCTAATTATTTTAATTTTGTCTTGCGTTGAATTTCGCTGAGATTTTGTTAGAAAAAATTAAAAATATAAAACGTGGATAACATTGTAATTATTGCTGTTACAGCTCTGGGCGGACTTGGCCTGATTGCAGCGGTTATTTTATATTTCATTGCAAGCAAGTTTAAAGTTTACGAAGACCCCAGAATTGATGAGGTGGAAGAGGCTCTCCCTTCGGCTAATTGTGGGGGGTGTGGCTTTCCAGGATGCCGGGCTTTTGCCGAAGCAACGGTAAAAGAAGCCAAAGAGAATAAAAGCATTGAAGGGCTGAATTGCCCTGTTGGTGGTAACGATGTCATGCAGGAAGTGGGAAAAATTCTTGGGCTTGAAGTTGAACAACAGGCACCATTGATCGCCGTTGTACGCTGCAATGGCTCGAAAACCAATTCACCTGCCAAAATCAATTACGAAGGTGCTACATCCTGTGCTTTTGCTCATGCATTATATTCCGGAGAAGGTGGCTGTCAATACGGATGCCTTGGGTTAGGCGACTGTGTCGATGCCTGTGATTTCGATGCAATTCATATGAATCCCGAAACCGGTTTGCCGGAAGTTAATGATAAATGTACGGCTTGTGGCGCTTGTGTTGAAGCTTGCCCGCGTGATATCATCGAGCTGAGGAAAAGAGGCCCGAAAGAGCGGCGTATATTCGTGTCATGTGTGAACAAAGAAAAGGGTGGGCCTGCTAAAAAGAACTGTGCTGTGGCTTGCATCGGTTGTGGGAAATGTGAGAAGGTATGTAATTTTGACGCTATTACCATAACAAGCTTCCTGGCATACAT
>QMPO01000322.1 GCA_003648625.1 Bacteroidota bacterium | reverse complement strand
GCTCCTGCATAGCTCCATATATATCTTACCGTACCGCCAAAGGTTATTTTCTGATCTAAATATTCATAGACAGTATAGGCATATGAACCACCGACATTCATCCAGGCCGCTACATTGGCATCAATATTATAATCAATATAATTAATATTGTGTAGCGATGGTTCGTCCATGCCAAAGTAACCAAACAGAGGCATTTCGTAAGGTATCCTGTTTGCAGATGTGAATAGTTGTGCTCCTGTGCTTAAGGCAAACGCATGTTTTCCATACTGGAGCATTACGGAAGGTCCCAGCACTTTTGTACTGAGCGTGTTGAATTTAAGTCGTTTATTGTCGTAATAGGTAAAATTCAGATCATCGGGGCCGTAAGTCGGCAGGTTGTCCGTATTCCTGATAATGCTATAGATACTGGCATCGGAAGCGGGAATGTAGGCAAAGTTATTTCTGAAAAAGAAGTCTGCCGATGCAAGGTTGATATCCAGGTAATACCTTGTGTTGGCAAGCATGGCCGGGTTGACCATTAGGCTGGCAACTCCACTGTAATTGCCCAGTGTTACCCCAAGCATTTCCTGCGTATGTCCGGTTTTGCTAAAAATAACCGAGTGCGCAAAGAGCAATATAATAAATACTTTTTTTAACTTTTTTTCCTGCATTATTTCCTATCGGGAAGCCCTGTTAAAATAAGAAACGGCAAAATTATCATTTTCGCATTAGGAAGTTGATTTATTTCAAAAATCGCAGGTTATTTATAAACATTTTTAAATAGCATTTATTTTTAGAGTTTATTTCATAACATTTGTATTTTAGCCTACAGGATTGATTGTTTAAGTTACCAAAGTTACATGCAGGAAACATTAATGGCATTAGACCACATCCGGTTGAATTTCAGCCCTGGCAGCCTGCACGTGCTTAACATAGCACTGGCGATAGTTATGTTTGGTGTGGCACTCGAGATAAAACTGGATCATTTTAAAAGGATATTGCTCAACCCGAAATCAGCTGTGATAGGATCGATTTCGCAATTTATCATATTGCCGTTCGTGACCTTTCTTCTGGTCATTTCACTGAGCAGTTTTTTATCACCCACTATGGCGTTGGGGATGTTATTGGTGGCAGCATGCCCGGGTGGTAATATATCCAACTTCATCTCTTCTCTGGCAAAAGGCAATGTGGCCCTTTCCGTCAGTTTAACGGCCATAGCTACGATGATGGCTGTATTCATGACACCTGTTAACTTCACGTTCTGGGGAAAAATGGCCATTAATTTCTATGAACATTCCAATTCTGCAGCCCTGGTCAGGCCAATAGAAATTGATGCTTTCCAAATGTTTCAGACTGTTTTTATTTTGTTAGGAATACCTTTAATCCTGGGAATCCTTATTAATACGAAATTCCCGGAGTTCACATCGAAAATCGTAAAACCCATAAAAAAGATTTCCATTCTGATATTTGCCGCAATCGTTGTGCTGGCATTAGCAAAAAATTTCACTCATTTTTTAAAGGTTATCGAATATGTTTTTCTGATTGTACTGGTACATAACGCACTCGCGTTTGCGGCCGGTTACCTTATGGCACGCGTATTTAAGAGACCGTTAAAAGACAGAAGGACAATATCCATTGAAACCGGAATACAAAACTCGGGTCTGGCCCTGGTACTTATTTTTAACCCGAAGATTTTCCCTCCCGAGCTGGAATTGGGTGGCATGGCAATTATTGCCGCCTGGTGGGGAATATGGCATATAATTGCAGGAATAGGTATTGCAGGATTATATACAAAGTTTAATTTTGGATTGAGCAAGACATCTAATTAATATCGGTATAAGGAATCCGCTATGGGAATAAACAATATTGAAAAATACTCCTTTTCTTATTCTTTAGCCAAACACATTGTTGATTTTTGGCACAACAAAGTGTTTTACAGGGAAGTTACCTTGCTGAACACCCAAAACATTCCTGATGAAGGTCCCCTGATTTTCACACCCAACCACCAGAATGCCCTGATGGATGCCCTTGCTATGCTTTGTACTGTCGACAGGAGGCTGGTGTTTATGGCAAGATCGGATATCTTCAAAAAACCGGTCATTGCTTCCATTCTTTACTTTATGCGGATTCTGCCCATTTACCGTATTCGGGATGGGTATGAATCACTAAAAAAGAATGAGGAAATCTTTCAAAAGACCATAGATGTCCTGACAGATAAAAACTGTGCACTAGTCATTCTTCCCGAAGGAAACCATTCGGGCATAAGAAGGTTACGACCCCTGAAAAAAGGATTTGCACGCATTGCTTTTCAAACCGAAGAGGCAAATAATTTCAGCCTTGATATTAAAATCATCCCCGTTGGCATCTATTATGATGACTATGAGGCTTTTCGCAGCCGGCTGATTATAAATTTCGGAAAGCCGATTTCGGTTAATAAGTATTATGATCAGTATCGGGAAGCACCTGCTATCGCCATTAATTTACTGAAAAATGAACTGTCGGAACATATAAAATCCCTTATAATAAATATTGAGACAGAGAAATATTATGACCTGATAAATACGCTACGGAGACTTTACGAGGAACGGCTTGCCGAACGGCTGCAAATTTCCGGACAAAAAAAGAAGTCGCTGCCCGCGCAACAGCTGATTGTTAACGGTTTGCAAAAAGTGGTAGATACCGAGCCCGGTAAAATTGATCTGCTTGATCAGAAAGTACACCAGTACCTGAAAAACCTGAAAGAAATTAAACTAAACGGTGTATACAGGATTGAAAAAACTTCTTTGGGAAAAATCCTGTCCCTTTTTTGCCTTCTGGTTCTTTTTTTTCCCGTATATCTTTATGGTGTGGTTAATAATTTTATCCCCTTCTCCCTATCGATATGGGCTAAAAAGAAGATAAAAGACCCCCAGTTTAAAAGTTCCTTCTTATACGTGGTTTCGCTTGTGGCATTTCCCTTACTGCAAACTTTACAGACAGTGTTGGTGGCTTTCTTTGTAGATCACTGGTATTGGGTTGCTGCTTATTTCGTAAGTGTGCCTTTATCGGGAGCCTTC
>QMPO01000321.1 GCA_003648625.1 Bacteroidota bacterium | reverse complement strand
GTAGTTTAATTACTTGATCTTGCTTATTTAAAATTAATTGTTTGATTGGCTCTTCAAATTTTTCAATTTGTTCGCTAGTTATATTTACCCCAAAATCTTCTTTTAAATAAAAATATGGCGATAGTATAGATAATCCAATTAGAACTAATCCAATTGAAACTAAAAATTTATTAATATCTCCGTAATCTATTTTCTGCATATTATTTCTCTCTTATGCTTTACAATGGTTGGCAATATGCGGAGGCCGGGATTTCGAAGCTCCAACCTGTCAAACCGTTGTAATTTTGAGTAAATGTACAAGAGTTTAAATTACTCCCTTCCCCCGGCTTACTTATATTGCGTGTTAGTAGTTGTTATTCTTAAAGTACAGTTTAGTTTTTTTCTAATCCAACATAGGCATAATCATGACAAATTAATGCATTTGAGTTTTCTTCGCTGTTTGAAAATCTTACCCACGAATAAATAGTATCTTGTTCTATAATATTTCTAATCCCGATATATTTATCCTTCTGATTAATCCATGGCCCAATTGTATTTCCATTATAAGTGGAGTTTAAAAACACTCTTTCCTTATTTATCCAATTATGTTCATTACTATTTAATGTATCACCTTTGGTGAATATCTTTGCAAAAACACCATAATAATTAAGTTCAGATAAAGTTGTATCAATTGCTACTTCAAAATAATTACAATAACTATTAGATATATAGATGTCTTCCCAAATACCTGGATGTGAGGCTTCCCAACTTGATACAATTTTGAAATCCCAACTATTATCATTGAATAAATCAATAAAAATGAAAGGACTATTATTTAGTTCGGGTAATAATAATCTATCAGGTTCGAAATCTACATAATTAATATTTGAGGATACTTCACCAGCAATAAATTGAAATTGAGGTGTAATTTCTTTTTCATTATTCTCTTTTTCGCAAGAATATGATAAAAAAAAACATACGAAAATAATTGTCCATTTTGAGTATTTCATAAAATCATGTTTTCATTATTTCATTAATTTGTGTTAAAGTTGCAAGATTATAATAACTACTAACGTTTATGTAATCAACACATACTGTTTATACGATTATAGCAACAACTTCCGTAACTTACACTTAATAAGTCCGAAAGGATAACGAATTTATTCAAAAACAAGTTTAGATTTTGCAAAACTATGGGTTCCATAATTGTATCTGTTGCAGCCGGGTTTAAACAAACCCGAAAGTTACGGATAATTTTAATGTGTTTCATCCCTCCATCAACTTCTTCACCGACATGCTGTGGGCTTTGATAATTCCTTTTTCGGTGATAATGCCCGTTTAACATAAAGGTGCTTGTTGTTATAAACGTTTTTGAAAGAAGTGCTAAAAATATGTCTTTACGGCAAATTCAAATTGTTCTGTAAAAATCTTTTTAAAAGCGGTTATGTTATTTTGCTCATAAAACAACAGCAGGGCTTTTTTGTAAGCTACACTGTCCACCGTTCTGAATGAAACAGGACAAAATTTGTGATTTATCAAAATCGCATTGCTCACAATTCTTGCTGTTCGTTTGTTTCCGTCAACAAAGGGCTGGAGATACGAAATCAGTATTAAGGCTGAAAGTGCCTGTTCAAACACATCGTCTTTTTCGTTGATCAGATGACACATTTCAGAAACGGCTTCTTTAATCTGAAACTCATTATCAAGCGGTCGGTAATTGGTTCCGGATATACCAACCCGTCTTTTTCTGATATTCCTGTCAACCGCAAGCTCTTTTGTTAACATACTGTGTATGTCTTCTATTTTTGAAACAGTCAGTGGAAATAAATAAGCGGGATCTTTAATGATAAAGTCAAGGGCATCCTTGTGGTTTAACAACATGACGGCTTCTTCTTTTGTCTTTCCTGCTGCTGTTTCTTTTTCTTTCAGCAATTTTTCCGTTTCCAGTAACGAATAGGTATTTCCTTCTATTTGTGAAGATTTCCAGCTCAGATCAATAGCCAGGCGTTCCAGTTCCTTTTTAAACTGAAATTCACTCAATTCGGATATGTTTTCCGTATATTCTTTTTGCAAAGAATAGAGTTTGTCAACCTCCTCTTCGTTAAACAGATTTACGTTGGGTAAGATTTCCGTTATCAACGAAAAGTTGAAATTTTCAATGATAACTCGTTCATCTATTTCCTGCTCAAAATATTTGTCAGGATCAAGCTGTTCGAATAGTTTATAAAAAGGCGAAAGTTTATATCTGGTTGCTTTTCCTTTTCCTGTTGCTATGATTAACTGATCGGAGATAAGTTTTGATAAAACTCTTTTTATTGTCGCAATGCTCTTTTTATCTTCAATTCCAAGCAAAATCTCTGCGGAAGAACCTGCGGTGTTGAGTTTTAAAAAGTTTAGTATTTGCTTTTCTATGCTCATATTTCGCCGTTTAGCTCACAAAGATAACGTATTTAGCTCAAAATACAATAAAAATGAGCCGTATTCTTATTAGAGATGAGCTATAAACAAACAGGTTATCTATTTTAAAATTCGTCCGGCAGCCTGATTTTCAGAATGACTTTTTGGCTGCAAAGGTTGACGGAAAAATAAAAAACATGATTTTTATCCTTCCATCAGCTTCTTCACCGACATGCTGTGCTATCTGAAAATTCCATATCCGGTGATGAAACCTGTAAAAACACAAGGGGCTATCATGCCGGGCAAGGTTTTTTTATCTCATTGTCAATAAATTCATTAACCTTTCATTTATGTAATAATTTCCTGTTCCGAGCTTTTGTTTTATTAATAAGCCGTCTTTTGCAAGTTCGTTCAAATATTTCGCTGCTGTTATTCTTGAAACACCAAGATCTTTTTCTATAAATTCTATTTTGGTGTACGGATGTTTAAACAGATTATTCAGCAAATCCTGGCTGTAAAATTTATAGTTATCCCGAAGTAAATTTTTATATTCAAATATCAGTTCTCTAATTTTTTTAATTAAAATGATGGTTTCTTTTGATGTTTGTTCTACTCCTTCCATCATATAAAGCAGCCAGTTTTCCCAGTCGTCTGTTTCGCGGACTTCCTGTAAAAACTTATAGTAAT
>QMPO01000320.1 GCA_003648625.1 Bacteroidota bacterium | reverse complement strand
TATCGTATCTGCCCGTCCCTCCGTAGAATTTAACCTGACATGTTTGTATTTATTATTTTTATCCCACCAAAGCAATTGGTGGAAAAAGACAAATAAATTTCTCCGCTTATCTGTACCTAATAATGTTTCTTTTAAAAACTTCAGTTGTTCTCCCGAAATATTCCAGCTATCCAGTTCCGGGTCGAGGATTATAAAAAGGTCTTTCCCCTTCACGAATGAAAAATAAGTAGAGCCATATCTTCTTTCGTAGAGTTCCCGGTCTTTCATATCATGGTTTCCGACAGCAAAATACACTTCTGCATCTAAAAAGTTTAATACACTATCCACTTCATCCCAATCTTCTTCTGTAGGAAATATAACAATATCACCTGTTAAAATACCCAGAGCAACATTTCTGCTGTTTAGAAAATCAAACTTTTGTTCAAACGGTGGATGGAGCCCCTCGTTATTAACCCCGGCCATCCCATATGTATGGCCAGCTACGAAAAAAGAGTAGCTCTGCGTAGGCTCTATTTTCTCTTTCCAGCATGCTGAACTCAAAAGCAAAATTGACGTCAAAGAAACTATTTTAAAAACACTCTTCATGGATAAATCGAAAAAAAAATTATGCTGTGAAATTACGATTTTCGTCGTGTAAATTGTCTTAGCTTAAAAAAAAGGTGCATTTATCTTGTTATCTGAACTCCTCAGTTGATGAAGACGCCAACAATGGAGGAGAGAAGGAATCAGGGTATAAGACGTTTGCTAAAACCGGAATTGTTACCATTGGTAAATAACAACACGTTTTCATACCTTTGCAGCCAGCAATTTCAGCAAAGTGAACAAACTTTCCATCATCATTCCGGCTTATAACGAGGCCAATACCATTCACCTGATTCTTGATAAGGTGCTGGATGTCCGGCTTATAGGCGGATTTGAAAAGGAGATCCTCATCGTTAACGATTATTCGACCGACGGAACAGAACGAGTGACCGAAGAGTATATGGCAAGTCACCCGGAAAGCGATATGAAGCTTTTTAGCCAACCTAAGAATATGGGAAAGGGAGCCGCCCTGCACCGCGGCATTAAGGAAGCCACAGGCAGCCATATCATCATCCAGGATGCCGACCTGGAATACAACCCGGAAGAATACAATCTTTTATTACAGCCGGTAGTGGATGGGTTCGCCGATGTGGTTTACGGTTCCCGCTTTATGGGCGGCAATCCGCACCGTATTTTGTTCTTCTGGCATTCCATCGGCAACAAATTCCTGACATTTCTTTCCAATATGTTCACTAATCTGAACCTGAGCGATATGGAGACATGCTACAAACTGTTCCGGGCTGATATTATCAAATCGCTTCAGCTGAAAGAAAAACGGTTTGGTTTTGAACCGGAGGTTACAGCCAAGGTTTCGCGCTATCCCGGTATCAGGATATACGAGGTAGGTATTTCCTATTACGGACGAACGTATGATGATGGAAAAAAAATCGGCTGGAAAGACGGCATGCGGGCCATTTACTGTGTATTGAAATATAATATTTTTAGCAAATAAAAAACGTTTTAAAAATGCCCCTCCCGTTTCTCTACGTGAATCCCTTAATCTGCTACGCGTATCTCGCAAATATCCTTATGCGATATAATTTTATGAACAATTTTAAGTAATATTGAAAACATATTAAAGAACATTAATTTATAACCTAATCTTATTAAAAATGGCAAATGCATATGAACAAAAAGTAAATGACTTTATGGCTAAGGTCATTGCTAAAAACCCGAGTGAGCTGGAATTCCACCAGGCAGTACATGAAGTAGCGGAATCCATCATTCCTTTTATTGAAGAAAACCCACAGTACAAAGAAGCTAAAATACTTGAACGTATAGTTGAACCTGAAAGAGTATTGATGTTCCGTGTTCCATGGCTGGACGACAAAGGAGATGTACAGGTAAACCGTGGTTTCCGTATTGAAATGAACAGCGCCATTGGCCCGTACAAAGGCGGCCTGCGTTTCCACCCGACTGTTAACCTGGGAATTTTGAAATTCCTTGCTTTTGAGCAGGTGTTCAAAAACTCACTCACTACCCTTCCTATGGGCGGTGGTAAAGGTGGTTCTGATTTCGATCCTAAAGGTAAATCAGACAATGAAGTGATGCGTTTTACGCAAAGTTTTATGAGTGAATTATTCCGTCACATTGGTGCGAATACCGATGTTCCTGCCGGTGATATTGGCGTTGGTGGCCGTGAAATCGGCTTCCTGTTTGGCCAGTACAAAAGGCTCCGTAATGAGTTTGTAGGTGTTTTGACAGGAAAAGGCAGGGAATGGGGTGGCTCGCTGATCCGTCCTGAAGCTACAGGTTACGGTACTGTTTATTTTGCTGAAGAAATGCTGAAAACCCGTGGTGACAGCATGAAAGGCAAAATAGTTACTATTTCCGGCTCAGGTAATGTTGCCCAGTACGCAACGGAAAAAGCTGCCGAATTTGGTGCAAAAGTTGTTACCTTATCCGATTCATCAGGATTTATTTATGATCCGAACGGTATCGACGCCGAGAAACTGGCTTTCGTAATGGAACTGAAAAACATTAAGAGAGGCCGTATTAAAGAATACGCTGACAAATACGGTGTTGAATATCACGAAGGCAAACGCCCATGGGGTATCAAATGTGACGTAGCAATGCCATGTGCCACACAAAATGAGGTGAACGAGGAAGAAGCCAAAACGCTGATCGCTAACGGTTGCTTCGTTGTTTCGGAAGGTGCTAACATGCCTTCATCACCTGAAGCTATTGAAGTTTATCAGAACGCCAAGATCCTTTACGGTCTGGGTAAAGCTGCCAATGCTGGTGGTGTTGCCGTTTCAGGACTTGAAATGAGCCAGAACTCACTGCGTTTGAGCTGGACACGTGAAGAAGTTGACGCCAAATTACATCAGATCATGAAAGACATCCACGCGACCTGTGTTAAATGGGGTAAAGATGGTGACTACATTGACTATGTAAGAGGAGCTAACATCGGTGGATTCGTTAAAGTTGCCGATGCCATGCTGGCACAAGGAGTTGTATAAATCTCTGCTTGCTCAATATATTAAAGGCGTCCATGGTGACGCCTTTTTTT
>QMPO01000319.1 GCA_003648625.1 Bacteroidota bacterium | reverse complement strand
TCATGGATCATTGCCAAAGCCACCCAAAAAGATGTTATGGGCATCGAACCCATTATTATGTGGGAAACGCTGGTAAACAAAATGGGCGAAAAATACCGTTACTGGAAAAACTTCCCGGTGGATCCGACAGCCAATTAATTTAAAACACTGTGGCGAAAAAGTTCTGTACCACCCCGGGAATCAGGATAATAGTAAACACAATCCCGAAAACAGCGCCCCAAAAATGGGCATTATGACCGATGTTGTCAGCACCTCGTTTTCCCATGTAAGCCGAATAGATCAGGTAAGCGATACCAAACACCCATGATGGCAGCGGGAACGGAATAGGAAAAATGAAAATACTGCCTGAAGGGTAGAGAAGTATGCTGGAAAAAACCACGGCTGATACTGCTCCCGAGGCCCCGACAGCATTGTAATAAGGGTTTGCTTTCTGCTTTCTGAAATCGTAAAGTGTAGAGAACAGGATGCCTCCTGCATACAGCAGTCCATAGTACAATATCCCTTTGTAGGAAAAATGCACCATTAACATATGCTCTACAATATCTCCGAAAGAATACAATACGTACATATTGATCAGCAAATGCAGCCATCCCGCATGTAGCAACGCATACGTAAAGAAACGATAATACTCTTTGCGCTCTTTGATCTGATAAGCATTGAACCTCAGCTTATAAAACAGTTCTCCGTTGTTAAAGGCCACAATGGAAACAATAACCGTTATACCAATGATGATATAATTCAGTGTCATTATTCAGCCGTTGTTTGTTCAACCGGAGTTTCTGTTTTGGTATGGTCGATTTCTGACCCCATCACGCTGTGCGGAATGACATAAACAGCCAGCATCATTATAGTTGCCACAATGGGCCATACCCTGTTGGCAGGATTCTTACGTAAAACAAACCAGGCGATCAGCCAGAATATAAACGTAAAGGCTGTTTTATTATCTGTCAGATCGTGACCGATAGGCCAGCCGGTCCAGTAAGCACCAAAAGCGAATTTTTGCACGACAGGCCCCAGTATGAGTCCGCCTACAAAAAGGGTGATGAGTGTTACGCCTACAAAAAACCGCCCGTCGTGGCCTTTGAAAATGGCCTCCAGACCCGCCCGCATGCCGAACAACATGGATATGAACATGAAAAATATATGCGGAACCAGTACAGGTGCAGGCACTACTCCTTTGAACCTGATGACTACCGGCTCTTCCGTCAAAATAAACTCTTGTCCGTCTTTATACAAACTTATTTTGTATTCTATTTTCCCTGCCGGAGGCTGATAGGGTAATTTTGCCTGAAGTTTACCACCGACACGCTCCATGTCAACTGTTGTCCAGTCATCATAGCTCTTATACCTTTTATAGGTCAGTTTGCCGGTAACCGTTTCGTCTTCCACTTCAATCTCCACCGGAGCATCCATACCGGTATTGTGCGACCTTAAAAGTTTGTAACCGATCTCTTCTGTTCCTAACTGCACTTCTCCTTTGGTCGGGTACGTAGGTCCGGTAGCCCTTTGATAGATTACAATGGTAAAGGTTAAAACTACCGCCAGCACCCATAACCATGTGTTTTTCGATTTTTTATTCTCCATATTATCCGTTTTCTGTTTTTTTTTACTACTTAATTCATTTTAATTCATTCAGACTCCCGGTTACAGGTATACCGGAAAGTTCTGGTCTCATATTTATTTTCTTTCCTGATGAATAAGTTCTTTATCGTCACACCTGTCGTATTCCAATTGCAGTGTTACATGATCTATGTTAAATCTTTCTTTTAATAGTACCTGAATCTTATCCACAACCTTCTGGCTTTCACTCACTTTCAAATCCTTAAACAAATCGATATGGGCTTCAAAATGCACTTCCGTATCGGTCAGGTTCCATATGTGTATGTGATGAACCCCTTTTATTTCCCTGTACTCCGTAATGCCGGCAACAATCTCATTCACATTGATACCCGAAGGAGTCTGCTGCATTAATATCTTGTAGGTATCATATAAGACCACATAGGTTTCTTTTATGATATACAAACTGATCAGGACGGTAATCAACGGATCGATCCAGTACCATTCGTAAAAATAGATCAGCACGCCCCCGATAATGACGGCCACACTCGAAAGTGTATCGCCGATAAGATGCAGGTAGGCTGCTTTGATGTTCAGGTTTTCCTTACGGTACGACTTCAGCAGTAAAACACTCAACAGATTGGCAAGCAATCCGATCAGCGCTACCGACAGCATCAGCAGACTTTTTATGGGCTGGGGATTCTGGTAACGGTCCCATGCTTCGAAGATCAGGTAAACCGATATGGCAATAAGGGTAACGGCATTGAACAAAGCTGCCAGTATTTGTATCCGTTTATAACCGAAGGTATGCTGTTTATCAGAAGCCCGTCTGCTCACCCGTTCGGTGATGTAAGCTATCAGAATGGCCACCGTATCACTCAGATTATGAAAAGCATCAGAGATCAGTGCCAGGCTGTTGGAAAAAATACCACCCACAAACTCAACCAGCGTAATCACCAGATTCAGCAGAACGGTAATCAGCAGTTTTCTCCCTTGCTCGCTATGTTTATGATGGTGGTGATGGCCCATAGTTTACTTCTCTTCTCCTATCGCGTCATAAAACAATTGATGAATACTTGTCCGGATATCGAGATCCATGATCTTCGAATTATGCATATCCGGATAAACGCGGTTCGACAAAAATACATAAATCAGTCCTGTTTCGGGGTCGGCCCATGTATAAGTACCCGTAAATCCCGAATGGCCGAAGCTTTCAGGAGAAGCCGAGCGGCAATTCGTCCGGTGTTCTTCGTATTCGTGCAACGGTTTGTCGAATCCTAGTCCGCGGCGGTTGTCTTTTTCAGGAAACTGGTAAGATGTGAAATCATTCAGTGTTTCCGGCTTAATAAAATGTCGGCCTCCATAAACACCTCCGTTCAAAAACATTTCCATCATTACAGCCACATCATAAGCATTACCGAACAAGCCGGCATGTCCCGAAATACCACCCAGCATCGCTGCTCCCTGATCGTGCACATCGCCGTGCAGCAACTGATGACGGAATACCTGATCGTTTTCAGTGGGAATGATATTCTGTA
>QMPO01000318.1 GCA_003648625.1 Bacteroidota bacterium | reverse complement strand
GTCAAAATTCCGGGCCTTGAACAGTTTTTTAATGCGGGCAAAGGTCGGTTCGTGAAAAACCATGTCCGAATCGAAATATTCTGCCAGAATCTTTTTCGTCTTGTCATCTTTCGTAGGCCCCAGTCCGCCAGTGAGCAAAACAATATCGTTTTGTGCGCAGGCATCTTTCAGAACCTGCCTGATGTCGTTGGCATTGTCGCCGGTAGCTGTAATCCGGCTGACGCGGATTCCTGTTTTATTTAATTCGGCAGCGATCCACGAAGCATTCGTGTTTATCACCTGCCCGATCAGTAATTCATCACCGATACTTATTATTTCTGCTGTCATTCTGATTTATATTAAATCCTTAGTTTTGTCCCCTACAAAATTATTCAAATTGGCATGAGGAAAGCAGAATTGGTATTAAATAAAGAAGGAAAAATCTATCATTTGAACCTTGCCCCCGGTGATGTGGCCGAAACAATCATCCTGGTGGGTGATCCGGGCAGGGCAAAACTGATCTCCACCTATTTTGACGAGCTAAGGTTTGAAGGGCAGAACAGGGAAATACGCTCCTTTACCGGAACGTACAAAGGCAAAGAGATTTCCGTGCTGTCGACAGGAATGGGTACCGATAACATCGAGATTGTGCTGACGGAGCTGGATGCGCTTTTTAATGTTGATTTTGCCACCAGGCAGCAGAAAGAAAAGCTTACATCACTCAACCTGATAAGGATAGGTACGTCCGGCGCTTTACAGGCCGACATCCCGGTGGTAAACGGATACCTTGTTTCGGAATATGGCCTGGGACTGGATGGCCTGGTCTATTTCTACGAGCAGGGCCCGATGATCATCGAGCGGGAAATGACCTCCAGCTTTATCAACCAGCTGAACTGGGACCGTGATCTACCGAAACCTTATGCCGTAAAAGGCTCTTCCGCCCTGATCGAAAAACTGGGAGAAGGACTGCTGAAGGGCATCACCCTCACAGCACCCGGATTTTATGCGCCCCAGGGCCGCGAGGTACGGCTGCGTGTTACCGACAATACGATAATCGACCGGGCGGGGAAATTTCAATTCAACGGCTTCCGGGTTACCAATTTCGAAATGGAAACCTCGGCATTGTACGCCTTGTCAGCTATGCTGGGACACCAGGCAATGACCGTTTGCGATATTATTGCCAACCGGATCAATGGAAAGTTCAGCCCTGATTACAAAGCCAGTATGGAAAAACTGATCGGGATCATGCTCAACCGGATCAGTAGCCTATAAAAAGGCGCGTTGCGCAATTATTTCTTCTTCACTTACGGTCGGGTGACGTATTGTTTTTCTATCTGTACACTTTTTCAATTATATATTCACATAATTCGAAGCACCTGAAATGTGTGCCGGGTTACCAAAACGGCGGGCCTGAGCGTGCGTGAATTCCGGAATGTTTACGTTCAGAAGCAAAAGCGCTTGTCGTTTCGGTAATAAACCTTTGCGAAAGCTGGAGTGTACGCGTTTGTTTCCGACTCTTTTGCCCTGAACGTTATATTCCGGAAGAGCGGGAAGAAGCTTCGTTTTGGTGTCCTTTTTTTGATTCGTTTCTTTGGACAAGCAAAGAAATGAATATAAAAAAATGAATCTTTTATAATAATGCAGTACACACG
This sequence comes from Bacteroidota bacterium, assembly GCA_003648625.1. GTDB lineage: Bacteria > Bacteroidota > Bacteroidia > Bacteroidales > F082 > UBA4459. The sequence goes on along the minus strand of QMPO01000318.1, from coordinate 1,467 downwards.
ATCGAACCGGATCAGCAGGCTACAAAATTTATCAATGTTTGAGGCTGGCCGTACAGGATATAACTCTGTAAATCAGAAAATAAATAGATTACTTATTAACCCACCCCCTTCCCCCTCCGGTGGAGGGGATTAGCGGAATTTATTTTCTGATTTACAAGACATTCACTTCAAGAATAATTAGTTAATCTTATACAACTTCTATAAAAAGATACGTTCGGCAAAATGCTCGAGTGCCAGGTAGGTTTTTTCTCTTGCCTCGATAAAGCCCATATGCCCGACATCATCCATGATCAGTGCTTCACAATTCTTCGGTAGTTGCAGTTGCGGCAGGATAACCTCCGACGGAATACGCGCATCCTTCTTACCGACAATAAAATATACCGGAACATCCAGTTTTTTCAAGGTTTCGCGATGATCTTCGCGGTCGCGCATACCCCGCAGGGCTGCCGTAATGCCATCGGCAGGGGTTTTCAGGGCAATCTGTTTCAGACGGTCAATTTCTTCTGAAAACCGGGGCACGTTGTCTTCGGCAAACAAAGAAGGAATAAAGGAAGAGATAAACCCCGCATGGTTGCTGTGCACTATGTTTATGGTACGGTCGCGGTTTTCTTTTGCTTCGGCTGTGTCGGCGGCGGCCTGCGAGTGAAACAACACCAGTCCGTTTAAGCTGGCGGCAAAGTCAGCGGCAAAAGCAAGTGCTGCATAGCCACCCATAGAATGACCGGTAAGCAGGCATTTGCCAATCTGTTCCTGCCGGAGTACTTCGTCCACTTTTTCTGCCATGAAGCGCATGGAATGGTTCTCTTTAAAAACATCACTTCGGCCGAAACCGGGCAGGTCGATACAAACGGTCGTATAATTTGCCGACAAGGATGCGGAGAAATCATCCCACATGGAGAGATCTTCCAGGAAACCGTGAAGAAAAACAAGGGCAGGTCCCGTTCCCTGTACGGTATAATGAACGGTTCCTTTACCGGTGATTAATTGCTTGTGCATGCGTGCTGATTTTTGTGTTGCTTACCAAGTATTTATCTAAGGCTAAATTAGGCATTTCTTTATTTGTTATTTTTACTTGCTGAAATGGGAGATGCGAAGTTACATAAAGACACGGAAAGGAAAGTGGTGCAGCCGGCACAATGGGTGAACGAGTATGGCGACTTCCTTTATATGTATGCGTATGCGCGTGTACAGTCGAAGGAGATAGCCGAAGACCTGATCCAGGACACTTTTTTGTCGGCGCTTAAAGGACTGGACTCGTTCCGGGGGGAGAGCTCGCAGTTAACCTGGATAACGTCCATTCTTCGCAGGAAAATAATCGACCATTACCGGAAAATGAGCACGAAAAAGGAAATCTCCGCTTCCCGTTTTGCCTCACCGTTTCATGAAGAAGGTACACATGAAGACCACTGGTTGCAGGAACGGGCGCCTAAAGACTGGCATGGAAAAACGGAAGACCCGATGCACCAG
>QMPO01000317.1 GCA_003648625.1 Bacteroidota bacterium | reverse complement strand
TTTATTTTAAAATCTTAACCCCTCAATAAGGGTTTCTCCGGTTTTTGTGAGACCTGTGATCCGGAATGCTACCTAAGATTCTTGTACCGGTTATACAACCATGCTGCCATGATACATGCCATAGCAAAAGCCAGAAGGTACAGCGCATAGTGCAGTATTCCGCTTACCGGTTCATCCCTCAGGAAAATATCATAATACGCATTCAGCCCCCAGTTGAGAGGTGAGAGTTTGCTCACTTTAACCATCGTTTCCGTCATCATGAAGATGGGTACCCAGATACCTCCCAGGGCAGCCAGAATAACGACCGAAATGGAACCGAAAATAGAAGACTGCTCCTGCGTTGTGGAAACGGTCCCTATCAAAATTCCATAGCCTGTAGCTGCTAAGGATACGGCTATTGTGACGATCAAAAGAGCCGGAAGCCCGGAGCCGACAGTAAGGGAAGCCATGCCAAATAAGGGGAGAATATACATGCCCAACAGCAACATACTTGCTGCCTGTACCATACCCACCACAAAATACACGCCCGCTTTACCCAGAATTACCGACAGGTTGGAGCCGGGGAGGGTGCGCAGCCTGAGCGACATACCGCTTTCGCGTTCTTTAATGATATTTCCGGCCAGTGGAATAACGATAAAAAACATAGCAAAGATCGTCCAGGCAGGTACGTTGTGTTGTGCCGGCTTGGGAATGATAATTTTTTCTTCTTTCCCTACCGAAGATTTTTCTGTCAGATTGATCATGTTTTTAAAATCAGCAGCTTTTTGTAACTCAATGCCAACAATATCGTTCAGCATACCGGCATATATTTCCATAACCATTCCGGCTTCCACGGCATAGAAGAATTCGTTCAGAGCGCTCATCACCGCCTGTTTGAAAGCGGATTGCGTGATCGGGTCGAAGTAAACATCAATTTTCGGTAGCGGTTTTCCGGGATCGGGAGGAGGGGAGAAGAGCGGCCCTTCTTCAGGCGGAAACTGTTGCTGAATTTCGTATTTGATCTTGTTGCGGAGTGCATCTGACGCCCCCTTGCTGATTACAATACCCACCCGGTACTTGCCGTCGGTAACCAACTCTTTTAATTGTTGTACGTTCAGCGGTTTGCCGTCTAGGGTTTGGTGTAATTCAAAAAACTCGGTTTCGTTCAGTCCGGCTACAATATGTGCTCCCAACGAATCATTATCGTTGTTGATCACAAGAATGGGCGTGTGCCGTTCTTCCAGTTTCTTCAGGGTGGATTCCTGCAGCAACGACATGATCAGGATCAGCGCCATGGGCATCACAAACAGCATCGCAAGCCCTGCCTTGTCGCGCATGAGCAGGAGCGATTCTTTAATAACGGATGCTTTAAATTTTAGCCACATGACTTTTTATTCTTTAATCCCGCAAACTTCTTCCGGTTAGTAACAGGAAAATGTCTTCCAGGTTATTGCAGGAAGGATAGCCACTGATCAGTTCCTCGGGTTTTCCTTCCGTTACGATTTTACCCATATCCAGAATGGCAATGTGCGTACAGAACCGTTCCGCTTCTTCCATTAAGTGCGAAGTGTACACAATCGTTGTCTCTTCGTTTTTGTTTAAGTATTGTAAATATTCGATAATGACGTTTTTCGACTGCACATCGATACCCACCGTTGGTTCGTCCAGGATCAGAATGCGGGGGCGGTGCAGAATACCGGCCATCAGGTTAACCCTGCGTTTCATGCCTCCCGAGAATGTATCTACTTTCCGGTGGAGTTTCTGTTCCAATCCGAAAGCCTTAGCGCGGCTTATGATACGGTCTTTAAGGTCTTCGCCTTTCAAACCGTACATATTGCCAAAGAATTTCAGGTTTTCGTAGGCTGTAAGCTTCTGGTACAGGGCAATTTCCTGTGGCACTACGCCAATGATCTTTTTGATCTGTGCAGCTTCGGTTGCCAGGTTTTTCCCGTTGATATTAATTTCTCCCTCATCGGCCTTTATCTGGCTGCAAAGGATGGAGATGGTGGTTGTTTTTCCTGCTCCGTTCGGGCCGAGTAATCCGAAAATTTCACCCCTGTTTATTTTCATGTCAAGGTTCTTTACCGCAGGCTCATCAGCGTGGTGATACCTTTTGGTCAGGTGCTTTATTTCGATGATAGGAGGAGAAGACATTAGCGAATACTGTTCTGGAGTTTTTTAAAAAATATTTCTTCCTCATCGGCAATTTTCAGCAACATATCAGCTGCCCGGTCATAGTTTTCATCTCCTTTGTTACGGTTTTTAATAATGCGTCCGGTGATGGTGGCAAACTCGCGCCACATATCACCAATAGCAGTCATTTCAAATGAGAGCTCCCTAAGTTTATCATTACCTGTAACTTTAGCGGCTTCCTGAAGGAATGCGGCATACATGTACCTGAATCCGGCGCCTCCGGTACCAATCTCTTCCTGTGCCCGCACAATCTGGCCTGTGAAAAGTGCGGCTTTTCTCGGGCCAAGCTTACGGGGATAATTGCGTACCTGTTTCGACATATATCTTATTCCTTTCACGCCAAAAAGAGGAACAGGAATGGTCAGCATGTGTTTGCACGTTTGGGTAATGCCTTTATGGATAGCAGCCTTCAGGTCGATGGATTCCGGCATTTCGTTTACCCAGTACATGTGTCCCTTCGGAGCAAAAACGCCTTTGGCATAACGCACGCGCATCAGCTCTTTATAGCTGAGTTCCGAAACGTTTTCCATAATCGGGTCACTGATCTTGTACGTATTGTTTTCTTTTCCGTACACCACAATGTTGTGCGCATTGAAATGAAAGCGGTAAGGCTCAGGGAAATAGGAAAGATGATATACACCCACCAACATACCTGTGGGGATGCCCTTTTCGAGGTTTTTATCAAGTTCTTCCATCGCCTTTTTCGGACTCCGGCGGTATTTCTTCCTGGCAAAATCTATATTCAGTCTTTTGGTTATTCTGCTGAAAATAATCCCGGGTAATGGCCTGAAAGAAGTGACAGGAATGCCATCGACCTTTAAAAACGGCATATGTGAGAAAAACAGACCGGAACCAATACCAAAGACCATAGGCTCGCTCAGTTCCACCCCGTAAAACCTGAGAAGGTTTGAAACCACGCCGTTTTCG
>QMPO01000316.1 GCA_003648625.1 Bacteroidota bacterium | reverse complement strand
TGCCTAATATTGATATGATCTGGCGGCAAGCCAATACTTATGAACGAGAATTAAGAGAAATGTTTGGTGTGGAGTTTATCGGCCTCGAAGCTCCTGATGAGTTTCTTCTGGAAGACTGGGACGGCCCGCCCCCCATGCGCCGTGACTTCGATACGGAAGCTTATGCCGATGACACATTCTGGCATAGGCCCGGAAGAGAAGATGCTCTGGATGTGCGGGAAGAAATTATCAGACGATCAAGAGAAGAAATCCCTGATTTCGCTAAAAAATATTCAAGATAATGAGAGAAAAGGCAACAACATTATATCTTGGCCCGCAGCACCCCGGTATTACGGGTAACATGATGATCCGCCTTAAGGTGGAGGGCGACACGATTGTAGGAGCTACTACGGAAGTAGGTTATTTGCACAGGGCATTTGAGAAACTGCAGGAAAAAAGAAACTGGCTTCAAAGTTTTACGCTGATGTGCCGTTTTTGTGTTCCTGAATCTGACCCTATGGAAGAATCCTATGCACGTGCGGTAGAAGCTATTGAAGGACGAGAAGTTCCTGAAAGAGCTAAATACATACGTGTTATGGTGCTGGAACTGGCACGTCTGGCTTCGTTCATGCTTTGGTATGGCGGGCAAAACGGATCTCTGGGTTTATACACCATGGGACAATGGAGTGTGGGTGACCGAAACTATATTCTCGATCTTTTCGAAGAGTTGACTGGTGGCCGGGTATATCATATGTACATATGGCCCGGTGGTGTAAGACGCGATCTCCCTAAAGGATTTGAGCAGAGGGTGTTGAAAACGATGGACTACATGGAAAAACGCCTTGATGACTATGACGACCTGATGTTCGACAATGCTATCTTTAAGAAAAGAACGCAGGGTGTGGGTATTGTAAACAAAGAGAAAGCGATCGAACACGGAGTAGTAGGACCGGTTCTTCGGGGTTGTGGTATAAGAAGCGATATACGTATCGATGACCCGTATGAAGTTTATGACAAACTCGATTTTGAAGTACCGACAAGCGATGGCGCTGACATTTGGGCCAGGGCATTGGTACGCCGTCGTGAAGCCAGGCAGTCAATTCGTATTATCCGTCAGGTGATCGATATGATGCCCGGTGGTTCTGTTTACAACAAAATTCCAAATCCGCAAAAATGGACACTACCCAAAGGTGATGCTTATGTACGCACCGAGTCGGTACGTGGTGAGATTGGAATGTACATCGCCAGCGATGGCGGGTTAAATCCGCGACGGGTACATCTCAGAGGAGCAGCTTACGTTCATGCTATTACGTTACTCGAAGATGTTTTAATAGGAGAAAATATTGCTGATGTGTCAGCTATTATGAATAGTCTGGGGACTTGTCCCCCGGAAATTGAAAGATAAGGAAGTTAAGCGTTATGAGTTATACTTTGTAAGTTAAAGGAAAACAAGACTGTATAACAAATAACAGATAACAAATAACAACAAAAACATGAGTTTTTTCGATTTAAAAGGCACGTTAAAACCACTCACTGCGCTTAAGCAGTTTGGCAGAAAACCGCACACCATTGACTTTCCTAAAGTATCATTGGAAGCAGCAGATCGGTACCGGGGTTTTCATTATAACGAAATAGATGAGTGTATTGGCTGTGGTAACTGTTCCACAATCTGCCAGAATGCTGCCATTGACATGATACGTGTTGAGGGTGTTGAAGGTAAGAAAGGTGACTCGGGTTTGCGTCCGCGTGTTGACAATGGTCGCTGTTGCTGGTGTGCATTGTGTGTGGAAGTTTGCCCTACAGGCAGTTTGAGCCTGACCACGGATTATATGTATGTAAGTGACGATCCGGATTCATTTCTCTGGGTTCCCGGTATTGATAATCCGGAAGGGAAAAATAAGCTTTCATTTACCAGCGCTGATACGTCGCTCAATGATTTCAACCGGATTCCAATGCCTGAACTCGAAGGTATGGACAGGGTTAAGTCGTTTGCCGAAGTGGTGCTTGGATATAATGAGGAAATGGCACGCGCCGAAGCCAGCCGTTGTATCAGTTGTGGCTTATGTACCGAAGTGTGCCCTGATCACATGCATATTCCTGAGTATATTAACGCTATTGCCAGTGGTAATGACGCGGATGCCGTGCGTATCATATACGACAACAACCCCTTACCGGAAATGTGTGGAAAGGTTTGTACACGCCGCTGTGAAGATGTTTGTGCCATAGCCACAAGGGGAGATGCTGTTGCTATCCGCTGGTTGAAAAGATATGCCACCGAAACAGCGAAAACAGCTGATATTACCTATGAAATTGTCAATCCGGAGATTAAAGAGCCCAACGGGTATAAGGTGGGTATTGTAGGTGCTGGTCCTTCCGGACTGACTGCAGCTTATTACCTGGCATTGCGTGGCTATGATGTAACTATTTACGAAGCTAATGCAAAAGCCGGTGGAGCCACAATGTATGGTATTCCAAAATACCGTTTCCCAATCGAAAGCCTCGACAAACAGATCGAATACATAGAGAAAATTGGCGTGAAGATTCATTACAACACCAAAGTTGGTAAAGATATCTCCTTCGATAAGATCTATAAAGAAAATGACGTTGTCTTTATGGGTGTTGGTTTCCCAAAAGCATGGACTCTTGGTATTGAAGGCGAAGACGCGAAAGGTTCTATGCAGGCAGTTAATTATCTCTACATGATCAATGCAGACGAAAAGGTTGAGATTGGTAATAAAGTGGCTGTAATCGGTGGAGGTAATGTGGCCATTGATGCTGCACGGGTAGCACGGCGTTTTGGTGCTGATGTAACCATTCTTTATCGTCGTCGTGTGCAGGATATGCCGGCCGACTGGGAAGAAATTGAAGGTGCTGAAGACGAAGGTGTACACATAGTTCCGCAGGCCATACCTATTAAAGTTATTACGGACAAGAAGGGTAAAGTAAGCGCTATCGAATACCTGATGGCTGAAATGGTTCCTGATGAGAAAGGTGGAAGGCCAAAACCTGTGCCAATTGAGGGAAGCAACAAAGTGCTTGAAATTACGGCTCTGATGGGTGCGATTGGCCAGCAGGGTGATTACAGTTTCCTTGAAGGAGCGTATGCCGAAAAGATTAAAGTA
>QMPO01000315.1 GCA_003648625.1 Bacteroidota bacterium | reverse complement strand
GCTTTTGAAACCACCTGATCACACTTTCGGCAATCTTTTCACCAATTTCGTCCACCTCAATAAGTTCTTCAGATGAAGCTGTAGCGAGCTGATCAATATCTTTAAAATGTGCTGCCAGTTTTTTGGCTACCGTTTCGCCTACATACCTGATCCCTAAAGCGAAAAGCACTTTTTGATAAGGTATGTTTTTAGATTTTTCGATCCCCTCAATAATTTTCTTTGCCGTTTTTTCCTGAAAGCTTAATTTTTTTTCTTTTCCGTTGTCAACGATCACTTTCTCAAGTCCGAACAGTTGTTCATAGGTCAGGTCGTACAAATCGGCAATATTTCTTACAAGTCCGTTTTCGAACAGCATTTCTATTTTTCCTTCACCCAGCGAATCAATGTTCATAGCTTTCCGCGAGATGAAATGCTCCAGTTTCCCCTTGATCTGCGGTGGACAACTGTCTTCGTTAGGGCAATAATGAGCAGCTTCGCCTTCCTTCCGTATGAGCGGCGTTCCGCACTCCGGACACTCTTTGATAAATAGTACAGGCTGCAATGCCGGCTTTCTTTCCGAAATGTTCACCCCTATAATTTTCGGGATGATCTCACCACCCTTTTCAACATATACTTTGTCTCCTATCCTTATATCCAGTTTGCGGATGATGTCTTCGTTGTGCAGACTGGCGCGTTTTACCGTTGTTCCTGCCAGCTGAACGGGCTCCAGATTGGCAACAGGAGTAACGGCTCCTGTTCTTCCCACCTGGTAATCAATGGATAAGAGTGTTGTTTCGGCCCTTTCGGCTTTAAATTTATACGCAATAGCCCACCGGGGGCTTTTGGCAGTTGCCCCCAACAGCTTTTGCTGTTCAAGGCTATTTACTTTTATAACAACGCCGTCAATTTCGTAATCAAGTTCTTTTCTTCCTTTGTCCCAGTCCCTGATGTACTCAAAAATCTCATCCATCGTTTTGCATATAGCGACGTTTGTAGATGCTTTTAACCCCAGGGTCCGTAAATATTTTAAACTTTCGTAATGCGTTGAAACATTTTTTAATTCAGTTGGCGTGGCATAAATAAAACAGTCCAGCGGACGCTTAGCTACTTCAGCCGGGTCCTGCATCTTTAAGGTTCCCGAGGCCGAATTACGCGGATTGGCAAAAGCGGCTTCACCTATTTCCTCACGCTCCCTGTTCAGTTCTCTGAATCCGGTGATGCTCATAAAAATCTCGCCACGCACTTCCAGTTCCTCCGGATAATCTCCTCTTAAACGAAGCGGAATGCTTTTGATGGTTTTTACATTATTGGTAACATCGTCTCCCTGCACGCCATCGCCCCGGGTAACTGCCGCTGTTAACCTGCCGTTGATGTATGTCAGGCCGATAGCGACACCATCATATTTGTGTTCGCAGGTGTATTCCACCTCGCCATTTACTAATTTTCTGACACGGGCATCAAACTCTTTGATTTCCTCTTCCGAATAGCTGTTACCAAGCGAAAGCATGGGGTATTTGTGTGTAACGGTTTTAAATTCTTTGGTGGGTTCGCCGCCAACACGCTGGGTGGGGGAGTCGGGATATTTGAATTCGGGATAAGTCTCTTCGAGTTGTTCCAGTTCTTTCAGCATTATATCAAACTCGTAGTCGCTGATTTCAGGAGCAGACAATACATAATACTTATAATTGTGCTCCCTGAGCTTTTCAGTCAGTTCTTCTATCCGTTTTTTTGCATTCTCTTTATTCATCGCTCAGTTTGTCAGGAATAACACTTTTATTACGATAAATATAAATATTTTGGTTGTCATTGATCGGATTCAGCCAGTGTAAAACTTTATCCATATAACCGGGATGGATAAGTGTTTCGAATTCCAGTTCGGGAAAGACAGAAGTCATGAACTCAACTCTTGAGTCTAAGCGTGTTTCTTCCAGAAACAGAATAAACCCCGGTTGCTGTTCCGGTTTCTTTCCCTTTTGTGTCTTCCTGAATTTTTCAAGGTCATCGTAAGCCATAACGGTTGTGTATGGTGCCCAGTTGTGCAGGTAAAATAGAGGTGGCTGCCGTAATACTGACTTGTTTACATCTTCCACGATAAAATAATTAAGGTCTTTGTATCTGCTTAAATAGACCATTGACTCGACACGTGCTTTCTTGGAATACATAGTTGAAACCGGTAGCAGCAGAATGAAGTTCAGTACCCAGAAAAACACCCATGACCCTTTATGCCATTTAGCCAGCACCGGTTTTTGATCGAGATGTTGTGTAATTTGCCTCCAGCCAATAATTCCGCCAATTATTATGAACGGAATGATGGTAACGATAAAACGTTCCTGTTTGTTGGGAAAAAAGGAATGAAACAGCAAAAAGAGCAGGGAAGGAAAGAAAATGAGGAGTGTTTTCTTCCAGCTTCTAAAATATCCTGTAAACAGATAGATACTGACAGGTGGTATCAGCAAGCCTAAAATTACGGTGAGGTAGAAATACCAGGGTGCCGTAAGATATTCATGTGCATGGTGCAGGTTGTAATTAACGTAACCAATAAGCTGGACAAATGGTTTATGCCATACGAGGTAATCAATACCGCCCTGGAAGAGGATGATCGATAGCAAGACTCCTGTGGCAACAAGCAATGTTCCTTTCCATTTTTTCTGATAAAGCAAAACAAGCCCGACACCTCCGGTAAACAGTAAGGTTTGAAACCTGATATTGAATGCCAGACCGAAAAGAATGCCAATCCATATCCATTGCCAGTTCTTGTTATGCTCTTTATTGCGCATGATCTGCCATACACCCGCGATCAGTAGAGGAATGGTAACATATTCGACCAGGTTGCGGACACTCAGGACAGGGAATAACCATAAAACGGCTAACAGCCACCCGACCATTTTGGCAGACTGATTTCCATCGAGTCGCCGGGCGATTTTATAGCCCCCCGAGATAATGAGCAGCGACCACAAAGCATGCAATAGTCTGACAACATACATCTTGCCTTGCGGACTGGTGATTTGGAGTAACTCCAGCAAGCGGAAAAGCAGGTAGTGAAACCCCACATAAAAGAAACTGAATCCTTTGGGTGTGTTTATCCCCTGAGCATCAGGAAGCCAGCCGTAATAATCAGTGCCG
>QMPO01000314.1 GCA_003648625.1 Bacteroidota bacterium | reverse complement strand
TAAAGCAGCGGTCGAGCAGAAAAAGCTTGTCGGGCCACGCGGCGATCAGCGGATAGGCATAACGTGTTGCTTCGGCCATCGGAAACTCCGAAAAAGTGATCATACCTCCCTTTACATAACCCAACGGATCGGTTACCGGAACCGGAACAAAAGGAACATCATAATTTTTTGCAAAAACAAAATGGGTGCCCTGCTTGATGTCCGTGATCTCCTCTACTTCATCAAAATAATGACTTCTTTTAGATTTGAAGTCGATTTCCTGCAACAGCCAGAAATCAATGCTGTCTGTTTGTGCGATAAATTGTTTGATCCCGTCCAGATACTTACGGCCTATTTCTTTGGAAGGCCTGACTCTTTTTCCGTCGTCATAAAAGAAATCCATTTCGGCACCCAATCCGGCATAGCCAATGTTCCAGCTGATCAGATTTAGCGTATCGATCTGAACAACAGTAAGCTCTCCTGATTCGGCAGGGACCAGCGATTCAACAGGTTCCGGTTTGTAATCCACAAGGGTGATGTAGAGAAGAAAACCGGCAAATGCAAGTACAATGATCACAACGATCCAAAGAATAATTCTGAAAAACTTTTTCATTTTTTTTATTTTTCGATAAAGTTATAAATATATCTGTTTATAGTGAAAAACAAGGCAGGGGAATATTTTTGCAGGGTGTTTAAAAGCGATATTGCATGATAAAGAGCGTATTGCCCCGGAAGGATCAAAAAAAGGCAGAGTTTAAATTTTAATAACTTTGCTGCCGATCGAAAAGAGAAAAATATGCCTTTACTGGGAAGTATAATAAAGCGGGCTTATCAGTTACGAAATGCTCCGGAGGAAAAAAAACTGCAGACAATCACTCCGGTGAAAGCTCAGAAAAAACAACTGGCAAAGTTGCTTCGTAAAGCGCAATATACTGCCTTCGGAGAACACTATAAATTCCAGAATTTACTGGCTGCCGCCGATTTTGAGAAAGCATTTAAACAAACGGTGCCTATCCATGATTATAAGTCTATCTATAAGCGGTGGTGGTATCGTTTGCTGAACGGCGAGACTTATGTTACCTGGCCCGGAAAGGTGAAATACTTTGCCTTAAGTTCGGGAACTTCCGATTCGTCCAGTAAATACATACCTGTTACAGCCGAAATGCTGCGCGGAATAAAAAATGCCAGTCTGCGTCAGCTTGTGTCGATGGTCAAGTACGATTTTCCGCTGGATTTTTATGAAAAAGGTATTTTGATGATCGGAGGCAGCACCCACCTACAATACAACGGAAACTATTACGAAGGAGATTTATCAGGAATAACAGCGGGCAATATCCCCTTCTGGTTCCAGCATTTTTACAAACCCGGCAGAAAAATCTCACGCGCTTCCGACTGGGATACAAAACTTGCCGAAATGGTGAGAAGAGCACCCGAATGGGACATAGGTATTATTGTGGGCGTGCCGGCATGGGTGCAAATATTGATGGAGCGGATCATCGAAGAGCATCATGTAAAAACAATTCACGATGTCTGGCCAAACCTGAAAGTCTATGTACATAGCGGAGTGTCGTTCAAACCATATATGAAAAGTTTTGAGAAACTGGTGAAATTTCCGCTGATCTATAATGAATCATACCTGGCATCGGAAGGATATATCGCATTCCAGAACAACCCCGGCGCTGAAGGGATGGAGCTGGTTTTTGATAATGGGATCTATTATGAGTTTATTCCGTTCAACGATAAAAACTTTGACGATAACGGGAATTTTCGTGAACATGTGGAGGTTCTGGGTATGGATGAAGTGGAAGAAAACGTGGATTACGCCATACTCCTGTCAACAAATGCCGGTGCCTGGAGATACCTCATCGGCGATACGGTAAAGTTCATTAATAAACACCGGGGCGAGATTATTATTACCGGTAGAACAAAGCACTTTATCAGTATCTGCGGCGAGCATTTATCGGTTGACAATATGAACCGTGCCATAGAATTGCTGGAGAATGAGTTGAATGTGGACATAAAGGAGTTTACGATGATGGGTATCCGCCATGAACGGTTATTTGCCCATAAATGGTATCTGGGAACAGATGATCTGATAAATCCTGACGAAGCAGGTAAGAAACTGGATGCGTATCTTTCTAACCTGAACGACGATTACCGTGTTGAACGCCTTGAAGCGATCAAAGACGTGTTTGTGCATGTGATACCTACCAGGGCTTTTTACGACTTTATGAAGCTTAAGGGAAAGGTTGGAAGTGCCAATAAATTCCCGCGTGTATTGAAAAAGGAACGTATAACCGAATGGGAAGATTTCCTTAAAAACGAGAAGTATATTTAATATCCATGCATGCATTAATTGAAGGTGCGATCCTGGGCCTTACGCTGGCTTTTTTGTTCGGATTCGGTCCGGCTTTTTTTGCATTGATACAAACTGCATTACATCGTGGATTCTGGCAGGGGATACTGCTGGCTTTCGGGATCTTTCTGAATGACCTCATGATCGTGGTGCTTTCTTTACTGGGGTCTGTCCACCTGATTAAAGGATCGGAAAATTATAAACTGCTGGGTATTATCGGAGGTTCGATCCTTATTATTTTTGGCATCGTAACATTCATGCGAAAACCCGTTATCAACAATAACAGGGAACCGGAGGCCGACAACAACCATCCGGCGATATACATCGGAAAAGGCTTCCTTCTTAACCTGGCCAATCCGTTTGTATGGCTGTTTTGGCTGGCAGTAACGGCAAGCGCAACAGCAACATATAAAGCAGATACATACAGCCTGGTCGTATTTTTCAGTATGGCGCTGGCCATCATTTTCAGTACGGATATGCTCAAAGTGTTTATGGCCTCACGCTTCAAGAAACTGCTTACGACCAGCTTCCTTTTTTTGATAAATAAAATTGCCGGAGCCGGGCTTGTCGCCTTTGGCGTGTTTTTAATCATCAGGTCAGTTCTGAATTTGTAAGCAAGCAACAAGAGGCTGTCTCAAAAGTTGAAATAATTACAAATCAACCTGAATTTACTTTGCGGAACTTAGTGTGCACTTTGTGACCCTTTGTGGTTCGGCCATTTATTTACCACAAAGAAGCACAGAGACAAACACAAAGTAACACTAAGACTTTTGAG